>CAZAMY010000532.1:0-2449 GCA_964485995.1 uncultured Sediminispirochaeta sp. | reverse complement strand
AGCTGGCCAAGGAGGACATCGAGGCCGAGGTGGTGGATATCCGCAGCATCCGCCCGCTGGATGAGCAGGCGATCTACGACTCGGTGCGCAAGACCAACCGCTGCGTGGTAATCGACGAGGCCTGGCCCTTTGCCTCGGTTGGCTCGCATATAAGCTGGCTGGTCTCGTACAACTGTTTCGATTTTCTGGATGCCCCGGTGGAGCTGGTCTCCGGCGAGGACGTGCCGATGCCCTACAACCATACTCTCGAATTAGCGGCCCAGCCGTCGGTGGAAAAGGTGGTGAAGGCGGCCAAGTCGGTACTGTATGTATGAGTGTTGAGCTGGCGGTGCTGGCATCACCCGGATAGCGATAGTGTGTAGTTCGGCCGGCGGACAGACATTCGGGAGGCAGTCCGGCCCAGCGCCGCGTCCAACAGCCGTGCGATAGAAGTAGAAAAGTAAGGAGTTTATATATGGCTGAGAAAATGTTAATGCTGGCCCTCTCACCCACAATGGAAGAGGGAACCATTGTGTCGTGGAGCAAACAGGAGGGCGATAAGATAGAAAACGGCGATGTGGTCTGCGAGGTGGAAACCGACAAGGCCACCATGGAATATGAATCGCTGCAGGAGGGAACCCTGCTGAAAATACTGATACCGGAGGGCGAGAGCGCTGCGGTTGAACAGCCCATCGCTGTTATCGGCGAAGAGGGCGAGGACATCTCCGCCCTGCTGAAGGAGATTGAGAGCGAGAGCGGTGGTGGTATTGAACAGGCCGCCGAGGGCGGCGGCGAGGCCGGCGAAGCCGAAAGCAGTGCGGCTGAAGGCGGGGCCGAGGCTCAAGGCGGAGCCGAAGCCCAAGGCGGGGCCGCCAGCGGTAAAGAAAGTAAGGCGGCCGGAGGGGCTGCCGAGGGCGCTGCACCGGCTAAAAGTGAAGCGGCCGGTAAAGCCGGGGTCGAGGGGGGCCGCATCAAAGCCTCACCTCTGGCTCGAAATCTGGCCGAGGATGCGGGAATCGACCTGGCGAACCTGCAGGGACAGGGCTCGGGCCCGGGCGGCCGGGTTGTCAAAAAAGATATAGAAGCGGCCAAGACCAGTGGCGGTGCAGCGGCAAGCGGCCCACAAGCTTCGGCCCAGGCGGCTCAGGCAGCCGGCGCTGGGGCTGCCCAGCCGGCCGGGCGACAGGCAGGAGCCCCCCAGCCGGCCGGAGTGGCAGCGGCACAGCAGGCCCCGCCTCCGGGCAGCGGTCTGGGAGCAATGCCGCCGGTCAGTTCAACCGGCATAGAGGAGCAGCACATCAAAATTGGCCGCAAGCGGGCGGTCATTGCTCAACGGCTGTCGGAATCGAAGTTCAGTGCACCCCACTACTACCTGACCACTTCGCTGCGCACCGATCCGCTGACGGATTCAAGAGCCGCAATCAACCAGAGAGTTACCAAGGCTGGGGGCGCAAAACTCAGCCTGAATGCATTCATTATGAAGCTGACCGCAGAGGCGATCAAACGCCATCCCATAATAAATGCCAGCTGGAAAGATCAGGAGATCTACGTTCCCGGTTCCATCGATATTGGCCTGGCAGTCGCCCTCGAGGACGGGCTGATTACACCGGTAGTGCGCAACTGCGGCGGCAAGGGAATCCGGCAGATAGACGGCGAGGTTCAGCAGCTGGTGGCCAAAGCCCGGGCCGGCAAACTGCAGCCCGAAGAGTACAGCGGAGCCAGTTTTTCCATCAGCAATCTCGGTTCCTACGGTATAGAGCAGTTTACCGCCATCATCAACCCGCCGGCTTCGGCCATAATGGCGGTCGGATCAGTAACACGCGAGCCGGTGGAGCTTGAAAATGGTTCGATTTCATTTGATAATAAGATGAAACTAACCCTGTCGTGCGACCATCGGGTGATTGACGGGGCTGAGGGAGCCGCTTTTCTGCGCGATCTCAAAGCCATTTTCGAGGATCCGATGCAGGCATTACTATAAGGAGGCAGCATGGCATTCGATTATGATCTGTTAATAATAGGAGCAGGCCCGGGCGGCTACGTAGGCGCTATTCGGGCTACACAACTGGGTCTCAAGGTCTGTGTGGTTGAAAAGGACAAGGCCGGTGGGGTTTGCCTGAATATAGGCTGCATTCCCTCTAAATCTTTGGTACATCAGGCTGAAAGCTTTCATTCAATCGGCGATTTGGAGCGTATGGGAATAAAGGTCGACCAGAGTCAGTTCGACTACAGCAAAGCCCAGGCCGAATCGCGCAAGGCCGCCGACCAGCTCTCCAAGGGCGTCGGCTTTCTGCTGAAGAAGAACAAGGTCGACTACGTCGAGGGCACCGCCGTCATCACCGGCGAGCACGAGGTAACGGTTGACGACAAGCGTAAAATTAGCGCAACCAACATAATGATTGCCACCGGCTCGCGTCCGCGCGAGCTGAAGGGCTTCGAGTTCGACGGAACCACCATTATGAGCAGCGATGAC
>CAZAMY010000531.1:0-2449 GCA_964485995.1 uncultured Sediminispirochaeta sp. | reverse complement strand
AGAACGACTGCACCCGGTCCAGAATTACCTTCTTGCGGTTCTTCCCCTTCAAATGCGCGGTTTCACTCTCATCCCATATTTCCGGCAGATCCGGTTCACTCCAGTGTTCCAGGTCGGCGGCTATGTCTATCAGCTGTTTTATATCCTGGAATGAGAGGCGCAGCTCCGCCGCCTTGCGCCGTAAAAACTCTTTATGTATATGCGAAAGCGCTGCATACACCGAGTCCTGCTGCAGCGCATCAATCTTTTCCTGACTGTTCATTTACCCCATATTAAAAGAGGCAGCCCGCTTTGGTCTATCCCCCTGGCAGTTTCTTCCGTTTTCACGTAGTATGCTACGCAGCTATGAACAACACTGTACCGGATACATCCGACAAATCGTTTCCAATCCGCTCGACCCTGCTGCTGGTAGGCGTCTTTTTCATGACCTTTATCGGCAGGACGATTCTCTCGCCGCTGCTGCTGCCGATCGAGCACGAACTCGGTCTCACTCACGCCGAAGGCGGCTCGTTCTTCCTGGTCATCTCGGTGGGGCTGATGCTGACCATGCTGTTTTCCGGCACGCTCACCCAGCACCTCAACCACCACATCACCATCGCAATTGCCGGTTGGATTACCGGAATCGGACTCTTCCTGCTCGCACTCAGCGGCAGCCTGTTCGTCTTCAGAATCGGCCTGTTTCTCATCGGTTCGGGAGCCGGACTGTATCTGCCCTCGGGAGTAACCGCACTCACCGACGTGGTTCCGGGGGACCAGTGGGGCAAGGCCATCGCAATCCATGAGCTGGGTCCTATCTTCGGATTAGCCGCCGGCCCATTTTTCGCTGAGATTGCCCTGCGCTTCTCCGACTGGCGCAGCCTGTTGTTCCTGCTCAGTGCAGTCTCCGTGGTCTGGAGCCTGCTGTTCATACGCTTTGCCCGGGGCGGACGCTTTCACGGCACGCCCCCGCAATGGCATGAGCTGTACAAGATCATGCAGCAGCGGCAGTTCTGGATTATCGCCTTTTTCTTTGTTATGGCCATCGGGCTCGAAATGGGCGTGTATTCAATGCTGCCGGCCTATCTGGTGGATGCCCGCGGAATCGATCAGTCGCTGGTAAACACAATGGTCAGCACTTCCCGGCTCACCTCGCTGCTGGTCATCTTCGCTGCCGGCTGGTTCTCGGATAAGCTCGGATACCGGAGAGTCATTGCCTTTATCGCGGTAAGCGCAGGGCTGGTAACCGCAATGCTCGGCATGCGGCAGAACTGGGCCCTAATAGTCGGGGTGTATCTGCAGCCGATGCTGGTATCGGCCTTCTTCCCGGCCGGTTTCACCGCCCTGGCCCGGGTGAGTAGTGCCAGACAGCGCAACCTCTCGGTCTCACTGGTTATCCCGATCGCCTACCTCTTCGGGGGCGGAGCCTTTCCCACCCTAATCGGCTGGTTGGCCGAACTAGGCATGTTCGGGGCAGGTTTTGTCGGCGTGGGAGTGCTGACGGCGGCTGGAGTCCTGCTCATCCCCGCTATGGAGTATGCTCCGGCAGACGAATTGTAAACTCTGTGGCCGGTTCCCGCTGCAGCTGAAGGGTCCCGTCTATCTGCCGAACCAGTGAAGAGATTAAACGTAAGCCCAATGACCGGGTGGTCTCAAAATCGACCCCTTCGGGAAACTTACTGCCGTTATTCATTACTTGCAGAACCAACTCCTCTGAATCCCCCTCGCGGTGCAGCTCCACCCGAAACCGGGGAGACTCGGCCCCCGGGAAGGCGTGTTTGATGGCGTTGGTGGCTAACTCATTCAGTATCAGACCTATGCTCACCACTGCTTTAGTAGGCAGGGTTACATCCTCGATCGAAGTCTCCAGGACAATCGGAGACTCCGGGAAAAAAGAAAAAATGCTCTGCAGCAGATCATCAATATAAGAGGCCAAATGGATATGCTTTATTTCGGCGGTATTGTAGAGCTTCTCGTGGATTAACATAATCGTGTGTACCTGGGTACGAATATCCGATAAATCGGTGTCTGTTCCCACTTCATCCTGCTTAAGAGCGATGAGCGATGATATCAGACTCAAATTGTTCTTAATTCGGTGATTCATCTCCACTAACAACCGTGATTTCTCTTCTGCCGCTTCCCTCTGTGCAGTCACATTGTACAGCGCCAGAACAGCACAACGCTGGCCGTTGAGCATGAGAGAGTTCACTTTATAACTGTAGTACTCCGGCCGTGTTGAGGTTTCGGTCAGGATCAGAGCCTCGCCCTCTTCATGCTCCGACTCCCGGCTTCTCTGCACCACCGCCTTAATCGCCTGGTCTATCGTACAGTCGGGACACTTCTCAGTCTCACCGCAGCCATTCGGGTCGCGATGCCGGTTCTCGCACTTGAGGAAATCACCACAGCGCATTCCGCGCACCTCGACCTGCTTGTTCTCGAACATCTCTTTCGCGTAGCTGTTGGCCAGCAGCAC
>CAZAMY010000530.1:0-2453 GCA_964485995.1 uncultured Sediminispirochaeta sp. | reverse complement strand
GAACTTCCAAGCGAACCGGCCGCTCCCGCTCCGGTAACAGGAGCCAGAGCGCTCCTTCTGTTAGGGGATTCTGTGACAACCGATCACATTTCACCGGCCGGTAAATTCAGTGCCGACAGTCCTGCCGGCCGCTTTCTGTCCGAGAAAGGGGTCGCTACGGCGGAGTTCAACACCTACGGCTCCCGCCGCGGAAACCATGAGGTTATGATCCGCGGTACCTTTGCCAATGTGCGACTGAAAAACTACATGGTGGAGAGCGCAGGCGGCTTCACGCTGTTGCTGCCGGGCGAAGGGGAAGGGGCAGCCGGTCTACGTGAAGTACCCGTCTTTGAAGCGGCACAGGAATATCAAGGCCGGGGAGTGCCGCTGGTTGTGCTGGCAGGCAAGGAGTACGGCTCCGGGTCTTCCCGCGACTGGGCTGCAAAAGGGACCGCTTTGCTGGGAGTGAGAGCGGTGATTGCCGAGAGCTTCGAACGGATTCACCGTTCGAACCTTATCGGTATGGGAGTCTTACCTCTCCAGTTTGCAGAGGGGGAGTCCTGGCGCACACTCGGGCTCGATGGCCGCGAAGAGTATACAATTGTCGGGGTGGAAGAGGGATTGAGCCCCGGCGAGAGGCTGCAGGTGAAAGCCGCGCATACAAGTTCCGGCGGCAAGGACCGCACTATCAGCTTCGAGGTTGTCTGCCGGCTCGATTCACAGGTAGAGATCGAGTACTGGCGGCACGGAGGCGTCCTGAACTATGTGCTCCGCCGTTATGCTTCGAAGGACTGAACGAACTCCCGGATGCGCTCTTCATCAATATTTTCAAAGCTGGTAGTGGTACCGGACACTTTTTTCAGCAGAAAGCGCTCGAAGAAGTTCATCTTTTCAAAATAGAGCGCACCGCCGAGGACCCCGGTCGTCTTGGCATGTTCCACCAGGACCGCCGGGAAATTCTTTCCGAAATAGTCCTGGGCACTCTCCTCGGGGGCCAGACAGCATACAAACAATCCGACCGGCCGCTGGATCAGCGAATCAGTGCTGCGCATACAGTAGCTGCGGATCTTTTTATTAATCGAGCCGGCGTGAATATTGCTGCCTATCAGCACCCGGTCGAAGTGGTCCGGATCCGGTGCTTTTTCGTCCCGCACATTCACTTCGGTCACCTCGCCGGTGAGTTCCTTGCGCATTAGCTTTACACATTTTTCAGTGGCCCCGTACTTTGAGTTATACACTATTAGAGTATGCATGCGGTTACCTCCTATTCAAAAGGTAATGATTTCATATCCCTGCTTTATATAGCGCTCCATACTCGGATGTCCGTTCATGTCGTCGCATAACGGCAGGTTGTTTTTTTTAGCTAACTCCAGAGTTCCCATCTGATAAGAACAGGCCCGGCACACGCAGTCGAGTAGTCCTTTTTCAATACACTCGAGGTACATTTTCCTAAACGGGGCATCCTCCTGCTCGAAATCGGCAATGAGCTTGGTAGTACTTCCTTCCAGCACCATTTTTACCTCATAACCTTTGCTGTGCAGATCGAGGGCATTCAAAAGTACATGTACAAAACACATCATCTCGCCATTAAATGCAAACAGACAGTATTTTTTTTCCATAACTCCTCCTTACTCGATTTCGACCTTCAGCCGCTTGTTGATTTTTCCCTTGCTCTTGTGGCCGACAATTTTGAATGTGCCGATCTCTTTTGTATTTGCCACATGGGTTCCCCCGTCGGCCTGCAGATCGAGGCCGTCTATCTCTACCACTCTGATTTCCTGCAAAGAGTCCGGCAGGAGGTTGATTTTGGTTCTGATAAGATCGGGAATTTGTTCAGCCTCTTTTCGGGGCAGTACCTTCGCACTTATTGCGCGGCCGTTCTGAATTTCTACATTCACCTTCTCTTCAATGTCGTGCACCAAGTCGGCGGAGAAGTTTTCGAACTCGAAATCCATCCGCGCTTTCAAGGGATCCATGTTGCCGCCGGTAACCTGGGCGCTGTAATCGCGCCACACTACTCCGCACAGCACATGCATCGCCGAGTGCGTCCGCATCAGCTGATAACGCCGCTCCCAGTCGATCTTTCCATTCACCCGGGCGCCAACCTCCGGCACCTGTCCCTCTACATGGTGCAGGATGCGGTCGCCGTCGCGTGAGGTCTTAGTCACTGCAACACTCACACCGCTGAACTCCAGCCGGCCAGTATCATACGGTTGCCCTCCGCCTCCGGGGAAGAAAGCGCTGCGATCCAGCGCCACTGTACCCGCTTCCGGATCAATATCGGTAACAACCGCCTCGAACTCTTTTAGATAAGAATCGCTGTGATATAACATTTCAGTCATTAGGTCTCCTTTCTTTCCACTATGTTCAGTATAGGGGTGGATAAGCTGTGGTGCAACTCTTATGAAATGTTAAAAACCATGTGAGACAAAAACGCCACATGCTGACAGCGAGAATCGCTCTCAGCCTCACAT
>CAZAMY010000529.1:0-2454 GCA_964485995.1 uncultured Sediminispirochaeta sp. | reverse complement strand
AAAAAGCTTGATTCCGTATTGCGGTGTATTGTATCATAAATTGGAATGAAAAAGTGAATTTCTATTTGACTATAATGCACTCTCATGTTAAAGTAAAAAAGTGAAATGCTATTCCGCATCGCGGTATAAACATACTCCAGGGAGTGTTTTAATGGTGCATGAAAAACTAAAATACCTGTTCCGCCCCGCCTCCATCGCGGTGGTTGGTGCTTCCGAAAAGCCGGGGCCCGGATTGCAGGTTATTGAGAATCTACGCGCACTCGGATACGAAGGAGATATCTACCCGGTAAATCCAAAGTATGAGAATGTACTCGGTCTCACGTGCTATCCCTCTCTCAGCGCTCTGAAAGCGGCCGGCCTGTCGGTCGACACAGTAGCCGTTCTGCTCGGGAAGCAGAATGTCATTCCTGTGATGGAAGAGGCGGCCAAGATCGGTGCAAAAGCAGGCTGGGCCTTTGCCGCCGGTTTCGGTGAAACAGGCGATGAAGGTAAGGCGCTCGAAAAGCAGCTGCAGGAGCTCTGCAGAGATAACGACATGCTGTTTCTCGGTCCGAACTGTGTGGGGTATCTCAATCCTAACGACAAAAGCGGCACTTATAGTGCACCGGTACCGAAAGAGATTCGGGCCGGAAACATCGGTATGGTGGCGCAGAGCGGATATCTGGGGCTGGCGGTAGCCAACAGCAACCGCGGTATCGGTTTCAGCCTGCTGTGTACCACCGGAAACGAAGTCGTGGTTGATGCAACCGACTGTATGGCCTATATGCTCGAGGATGAAGGCACCGATGTAGTGCTGGCCTTTATTGAGCAGTTCAGAATCCCGGACAAGCTGATTAAGGTGGCTAAACGGGCCCGGGAACTGCAGAAACCGATCGTTTTAATAAAGGTTGGCAAATCGGCGATGGCCCAGCGCGCTACAGTTGCGCATACCGGGGCTTTGGCTGGCTCCGATGATGTGCAGGATGCCCTGTTCGAGAAACTGGGAATAATCAGAGTAAACGACTTTGATGAAATGTTCGAAACCGCCGAGCTGTTGGCCCGGACAAAGCAGCGTCTGCCGAAGAGCAACCGTGTATTCGGAGTAACTCTTTCGGGGGGTGTTATCAGTCTTATGGGCGATTTGAGCGACTCTCTGGACATTACCTTTCCCAAGTGGTCAAAGGGTGGCGAAGCGGAGCTGCGGAAGCTCCTGCCGGACTTCAGTGGAGTAGCCAATCCGCTGGATGCGTGGGGCAGCGGAAAGATCGAACAGACCTATGAACAGTGTATTGAGATAGCGTCTCGCGAGCCGGAAGCTGATCTGCTCTTAGTGGTACAGGACGTACCGGGCGGCATGTCTCCACGGCAAGTGGAGCAGTATAAGGTGGTCGCCCGGGCGGCGGTAAAGGTTGCTGGCCAGACGGAGAAACCGGTAGTCATGTTGAGCAACCAGTCGAGCGGTTTTAACGATGAGATCCAGGAGATAATGGCAGACGGCGGCGTGCCTCTGCTGCAGGGAACCCGGGAAGGACTGCTGGCAGTGAGCAACCTCATTCGCTACGCAGAATTTCTGCGCAAGCCGGCGCCCGATTTCAAGGTCGAACCGAACAAGGCGGCTCATGAGATGCTGCCGGACGGTGCGGTGGTGCTGAATGAATACGACAGCAAACGGCTCGTATCCGAATACGGTGTGCCGGTAACTGCAGAATTTCTCTGCAGTTCCAAAGAAGAGACGCAGCAGAAGGCCGAAGAGTTCGGATATCCGGTCGTACTCAAGCTTATCTCGAATGATATTCAGCACAAGACCGAAGCCGGAGTAGTAAAACTCAAACTGAAGGATCGGGAAGCGGTCGGAAAGGCGTACGACGAGGTTATCGCCAATGCCAAGGCCTACAAACCGGATGCGGAAGTGCAGGGCGTATTGTGCTACAAGATGGTCGAAGAGCCGGTGGCCGAAGCAATTGTAGGGGTCTTGTCTGATCCTTATTTCGGACCGGCGGTGGTATTCGGCCTGGGCGGAATCATGGTCGAGGTCATCAAGGACCGCGCACTCTTGATTCCACCAATTAGCCGCAAAGAGGCCAGGGAGGCAATCGACTCCACCAAGGGCAGCAAGCTCTTGTACGGCTTCCGTGGCAAACCGAAAGCCGATGTCGAGGCATTGGTTGATGTAATTGTAAAAGCTGGTGAAATGACAGCGGATCTGTCAGAGCGAATAGATGCATTGGATGTCAATCCGCTGTTGATTTTACCGGAAGGAAAAGGCGTTGTAGCGGTTGATGCGCTGGTAGCCTTGAAAGAAAAAAAATGAATTTTTGCTTAAACAACACTGTAGGAGGTGTATAGCGTGAAGGCTATTTTATCAGGAAACGAGGCACTCGCTCGCGGTGCCTATGAAGCTGGTATCCAGGTTGTAACCGGTTACCCCGGAACTCCGAGTTCCGAAATAATCGAAACAATCGGAAAGGAATACAA
>CAZAMY010000528.1:0-2466 GCA_964485995.1 uncultured Sediminispirochaeta sp. | reverse complement strand
TGAGGAGACGCAGGAGGAGACCTCCTTCTTCAATGTGGAGACCTGGGCCAAGCTGGCGGAGTCCTGCAACCAGTACCTCAACAAGGGGCGCGGGGTGCGCGTGGTCGGGCGGCTCAAGCAGGACCGCTGGACCAACAAGGAGGGGCAGAACCGGGAGAGGATCAAGATAGTGGCCGAGCACATCGATTTTAAGCCGCAGTTCAAGAAGTTCCAGGAGCAGGAGGAGGCGGAAGCCGAGGTCGCGGCTGAAACGGTGCAGAAGGACGATGACCAGGAGCTGCTCGAAGCGGTGTAAAGCTTGTGGCCGGTTGAACTACAAAAGCGGGCCGGGCGGCAGGGCGTACCGCGCCGGCCGGCCCCTACTTTCAGGCGATTTAACAGAAATCTATTAGACATTACCGGGATCATCGAATACAATTTATACCGTCTATGAAGGGCAAAAAGTTAAACAGCAAAGAGATCGATCAGCTGGTCGCGAAGATCCGCTCACTATATGACGACTACATGGTCAAGTTTATTCAGGGCCCGCGGGAGAAAACCGCCTTCGAGCAGCGCTACTTTGATGCGCTCAAGTCGCGGGTGAATCTGCAGCGCTTTCTGATGGTTGAGCTGAAGATAGTGCAGCAGTTGATTGCTCGCGAAGAAATGCAGCGGGGACGGCAGGAGGCGGAGGCGTATCAGCGCGAGAAGGATTTGGTCGGGCCGAATGGACAGACTGGTGCGAAGGATGCGGAGGCGAAGACTGGCGAAGAGGAGCCGCAGGGGGATTTTGCCGACCGGGTGATCGAGCAGATGCAGCGGAAGGCCGAGAAGTATCCGCCGGTGGGCCTGGAGAGTAACGAGGTCTGGGAGGTGGATCACCTGTTCGGGGGGTTGCAGAAGTTCGAACGGGAGTTGTGGCCGCCGGTGGACCGGGTGTATCGGAAGGTGTATCCCTCGCGCTACGACGGGCCGCGGCTGATGCTGGAAACCCGGCTGCTGGAGCTGGCTGAGGCCCGGATGGGCGGTGTGCCGCAGGTGCTGCATACCCTGCAGCTGCTGATGGGGCGGTTCCCGCGGAATTATCGTGAGATCGAGTGGGAGCAGAAGCATACCATACTAAAAGCCTCGTTTTTCCTCCACACCATCCGGGGGGAGCTTGAAAAATTACGCCAGGAATCGTATCTTTCGGAAGAGGATCGTCGGGCGGTGTTCAATGCGCTCGAATACGTAAATGCGATGATCGAGGATTTCCGCCTGAAGGATCTGAAAGAGAAAGAGATATAGCTAAGATTAAGGAGTTTCCCTATGGCCGGCATTGATGTGAGTGCGAACAATTTTGAGCAGGAGGTTCTGAACGCAGATGTTCCTGTGATTGTTGATTTTTGGGCAGAGTGGTGCGTCCCCTGTAAAATGGTCCATCCGATTCTCGACAAAATTGCCGATGAGTACGATGGAAAGATAAAAATCGCCAAGATCAATGTTGATCAGGAAGGCGATATCGCCAGTCAGTACAATATTATCAGTATCCCAACCCTGTTACTGTTCAAAGATGGGAAGGTGGTCAACCAGCAGGTAGGCGCCGGGTCCCAGCAGACTATCGAAGGCTTTTTCAAAGATTACCTCTAGTTCCTTATAGATCAAGGTTCATACAGTACGGTTGAATTCTCGGTCCCGAAGCTGCTCTCGCTGGTGTCGACGATGTACCAGTCGGCGGCGCTGTCGGTATCCTCTGCGCCCGGTGGGCGGCACATGGAGCGGGTGGCGGTAGAGTCGTCCGGGTTGAGCGCATCCTCCGGGGCGATGAGGCGTCCGGCGGCAGTCCAGCCGCCTTCCATCCACAGCTGATCGGCCCGGTCCATGGTGTCGCGGCTGCCGAATCCGCGGTAGTTCTCGTCCGAGGCGGAGGTACGGTTGCTGTAGAGGAACCCGTCCAGCAGATCGCCGTTGCTGTGGCTGTAGACAGTCAGCACGCCGTTGTTGCCCGAGAGGCCGCTTGCCCCTTCTAACCACACATCCCAGGCCTCCATCGTTGCCTCTTCGGCACTGCACTGCAGCGGGGAGTCGGTCTCGTCGATCTCATCCGGCCGGCCGGCGGGACGGCAGTGGATGACGATGTAGTCGCCGGCGGCCACCTCGATGGCCGGGAAAATTTTACAGTTGCGAATAAGATCGCGGGTACCGTCGATGAAGCAGAGCCCGGCAGTGTTGCCGTCTTCCAGCACCAGCAGCTCGACCTTGTCCGGGTTGCTGGTGGAGCCCTGGGTGGTGATTTCGTTCAGGCGTACTGCCGGGATATCGGGGTTGAAACCGTAGAACTTGGCCAGTACGGTGTGGGTGTTGCCGGCCTTATCGCGGACGCTGCACTCCAGGGAGTATTCGGTGCCGGGCTGCATTTCATCCGCGAAGCTCAGCTGCAGCCGGTGGTCCGAAGCCTGCGGGCCGGCGGGCCCGAGCGCGAGGGCGGGGCTGCAGCTGTAGGATTGG
>CAZAMY010000527.1:0-2467 GCA_964485995.1 uncultured Sediminispirochaeta sp. | reverse complement strand
CCCTCCCGGGTCGGTGTAACGCAGGCAGTTCTCGAGCAGGTTTTCGAACAGCTGCCGCCCCACGACGCCCACCTGGCCGTCGAGTATCTGCCGGGCCAGTACGATGCCCGGGCCGCCGCCGCATCGCAGGCGGTCAGCCTGATCCTCGACCAAGCTTATGCGCCCGTCAAATCGGCACGGGTCTATCTATTTTATGGGGTGGGGATAAGCAGTGAAGAATTGCAGCCAGTGCAAAGCTACTTGGTCAATCCAGTAGAGGCGCGTGTCGCTGCTGTTACACTCTTTGAAGAGTTAGAGGGCCACGCCCCGGAGCCCCCGGGGCCGGCATACCTAACAGGGTTCCGGCATCTCTCCGCACAGCAGCTGCAGCAGCTGCACGGCGAACTGGGCCTGGCCATGCTGCCGGCGGACCTGCAGCTGGTCCAGCACCATTTTTCGACAGAGGAGCGGCGCGACCCCAGCGTCGCTGAGCTGCGGGTGCTGGACACCTACTGGTCCGACCACTGCCGCCACACCACCTTTACCACGGCCATCGATTCGGTAGAAATCGAAGCGCCGGAGCGGCAGCGCCATCTGCAGCAGAGCTACCAGATGTTCCGCCGGGCCCGCTCCGCCGGCGGCCGCTCCGCCGAGGAGACCACCCTGATGGAGCTGGCCCTGGCGGGTATGCGTGAACTGCGGCGGCAGGGCAAGCTCGGCGACCTGGAAGAGTCGGAGGAGGTGAATGCAGCCAGTCTGCAGGTGCAGGTCGACACTCCCGACGGAGATGAGGACTGGCTGCTGATGTTCAAGAACGAGACCCACAACCATCCCACCGAAATCGAACCCTTCGGCGGGGCGGCCACCTGTCTGGGCGGGGCGATCCGTGATCCCCTCTCCGGGCGGGCGTATGTGTATCAGGCCATGCGGCTGACCGGCAGCGGCGACCCGCGCCGGCCCCTATCGGAGACCCGGCCGGGCAAGCTGCCCCAGCGGGTCATCACCACCGAGGCGGCCCGCGGCTACAGCTCCTACGGGAACCAGGTGGGCGTGGCCACCGGCTATGTGCGCGAGTGCTACCATCCCGGCTTCGAAGCCAAGCGGATGGAGGTAGGCGCGGTCGTCGGAGCGGCCTCGTGCAGCGCGGTCCACCGCGGTACTCCAGCCCCCGGTGATATCGTACTGCTGGTCGGCGGGGCCACCGGCCGTGACGGTATCGGCGGAGCTACCGGCTCATCCAAGGGCCACACTTCCGCTTCGGTGCAGAGCGCTGCGGCGGAGGTGCAGAAGGGCAATCCGCCGGAGGAGCGGGCGCTGCAGCGCTACTTCCGCCGGCCGGAGGTAGCCCGGCGCATCAAGCGCAGCAACGACTTCGGTGCCGGCGGTGTGGCGGTAGCGGTGGGCGAACTGGCCCCCGGCCTGGATATCGACCTGGACGCCGTACCGAAGAAGTACAGTGGCCTGGACGGGATGGAGCTAGCTATCTCGGAGTCGCAGGAGCGGATGGCAGTTGTAATCGAAGCAGCCGACCGCCAGTTCATGATTGCCGCGGCGGCCGGCGAAAACTTGGAAGCCACTGAGATCGCCGTGGTTACCGACAGCGGCCGCCTGCGGATGCAGTGGCGTGGTCAGAAGATTGTGGACATCGGCCGCAGCTTTCTGGACAGCAGCGGCGCCGCCCGCCGGGCGGCGGTCACAATCGCCCCGCCGCCGGCAGCTCCAGCCCCGAGCCCCCTGGCCGGTTTGAACCTTGCGGGACAGCAGGGGCTGGTGGAGCAGTTCGACTCCACCATCGGGGCGCGCAGCGTGCTGCTGCCCTTCGGGGGCGCCCGCCAGCTGACCCCGGTCGAAGCGATGGCCGCCAAACTGCCGGTAGAGGCCGGCCGCACCCGCACGGTCAGCTTTATGGCCGCCGGCTACAACCCCGAGCTTGCCGCCTGGAGCCCCTACCACGGCGGGCTGCATGCGGTGGTAGAGGCGGTCTGCCGGATCGTTGCCGCCGGGGCCGACCCGGCCCGGGTTCGGCTGTCGCTGCAGGAGTACTTCCAGCGGCTGGAGGACGACCCATACAAATGGGGGAAGCCCTTCGCAGCCCTGCTGGGGGCCTACCGGGCGCAGATCGAGCTGGAGACTCCGGCCATCGGCGGCAAGGACAGCATGTCCGGCAGCTTCGAAGAGCTGAGTGTGCCGCCGACTCTGGCCGCCTTTGCGGTGGCCGCCGGACAGCTGGCGCACGTCACTTCGCCGGAGTTCAAGGCTCCGGGCCGCGAGATCGTGCTGCTGCAAGTAGAAAGCGACGACGAGCAGATCGTGGACCTGCCGGCCCTGCGCCGCTGCCTGGGCTATCTGCACGGTCAGATCGCCGCCGGCCGAATTTCCGCGGCCCGCAGCCTGCGGCAGGGCGGGGTGCAGGCGGCCCTGCAGGAGATGGCCTTCGGCAACTTCATCGGCGTCGCCACTGATCAACCGTTCTCGACGGACACCAGCT
>CAZAMY010000526.1:0-2471 GCA_964485995.1 uncultured Sediminispirochaeta sp. | reverse complement strand
CCCTCGGTTTCCATAGCCTGATCTACACGGTAGTCGGACATCTCTTCGGTATGTCCCGGGGCAAAATATATGTCGATTCGATAACTATGCCGGTGCTTTTTGCAATTGGAGCAAGTCTGCTTACTGTGCTTACTTCACTGCTGACAGCAGTGGTGTTTCTTCCCGAACGGGTTGCTTCGGTGCTGTCGCTGTCTTTCCTGATACAACTCGGGATGCACGCGGTATTAGCACCGTTTTTGTTCGGCCTGCTGAGGCTGCTCAAATTGTCCCGCGAACGTGAAAACCAGATGCTATGAATGAAAACTACTATTCAGCCAATTCAATAAAGCAACGCTACAAATTCCGCCTCTTTCTGTTGATGTTTTTTATACTCATTGTAATCGTATTTTATCTGGGATATATCTTTCATCTGCAGATTGCGAAGGGGCTGGAGTTTAAAAACCGGGCCAGGCGGGTGGCCAGCCGTTCGATTCCGATACCGGCTCAACGTGGTGAAATTTTTGATAGGAATCACGATGAACCCCTGGTAATCAATGTAGACTCCTTTGCCGTGAATCTTATTCCTGCTGAACTCGATGACCAGCAGCTGAGTATAGTGGCTGAACGGCTATCGAAGCTGCTGCCGATGAGTACAGATGAAATTCTCCGTAAAATTCCGCCGCAGTATCGAAATATGTATCAGCCGGTAGAGATTAAAAGCGGAGTCTCATTCGAC
The DNA here is from genome assembly GCA_964485995.1 of uncultured Sediminispirochaeta sp. Taxonomy (GTDB): domain Bacteria; phylum Spirochaetota; class Spirochaetia; order DSM-16054; family Sediminispirochaetaceae; genus DSBN01. Next base: position 1,756 of record CAZAMY010000526.1, on the reverse strand, counting down.
ATCATCACTATCATTGCCGAACACATAGAGGATTTTCCGGGAGTAAGCTGGCAGGGCAAACCGATACGGCGATATCAGGAAACGAATTCACTGGTGCATCTCATAGGTCATGTGGGCGGCATCACCAATGAAGAACTACAGGTGCTCTATAACCAGGGCTATTCTATAAACTCAGTGATCGGAAAGAGCGGAATTGAAAAGGAGTATGATCAACTGCTGCGCGGGAGAAACGGACGGCGCTACAACGTAGTCGATGTACGGGGACGTCAAGTCGGCAGCAGTGACATGATCGAGGACCCGCCTGAGAACGGGAAAAATCTGGTGCTGACGGTAGACCGGGATATTCAGCAGCTAGCCCAAGAGGCTCTCGGACCTCGAATGGGTACCGCCATTGTTATGAAACCGGCTACAGGTGAAATTCTGGCGTTGGTCTCTTACCCGTGGTACAATCCGAACGAATTCTCTACCGACCGCTCAGAACAGGCCTATCGCTCGTATGCTCTCGATCCGCGGCACCCCTTTCTCAACCGGGCTATCCAGTCCAGTTATTCGCCTGCATCAACCTTCAAAATAATCATGTCTACGGCAGCCCTCGAGGAAGAGGTGATTGATCCGGAGAAGGAGATTGTCTGTAACGGTTCGATGTGGGTAGGTAACCGTGAGTTCAAATGCCACGAATCGAAGGGCCACGGGCCGATGAACCTGAGAAGCGGCTTAGCTGAATCTTGCAATGTCTACTTTTATACCCTAGGACTCAATTACCTGGGAATAGACAATATTTCCAAGTATGCGAAACAGTTCGGATATGGTGAATACACTGGTGTCGATCTTCCCGGTGAGGTAAAGGGCCTGGTTCCGACTCCAGCCTGGAAGAGCCGTACGCATAATTCTAGCTGGGTTGGGGGCGACACTGTCAACACCTCTATTGGACAGGGCTTTTTGAATGTAACTCCCATTCAGATGGCTAATATGGTGGCTATGGTGAGCAATGAGGGGACGGTGTACAAGCCGCATCTATTGAAAGAGGTTCACGATCCGGTCAATGGCCAGATTATCGATACACTCGAGCCTCAGGTTCTGCGCACCACAAGTATACGTAAAGAGACATTCAGAGCTGTACAAAGCAATATGCGAAATGCAATTACCGATGGCACCGCGGAGGTTGTAATAACTACCGAGGCTGTGAAGGTTGCCGGAAAAACCGGAACTGGCCAAGCCGGGCTGGAGGATCGCTGGGATGCGTGGTTCGCCGCCTATGGACCGTATGACGCGCCACCTGAAGAGCAGGTTGTGGTAGTAACCATGGTAGAGGCGAGCAATGAATGGGAGTGGTGGGCCGTTCGTGCTGCAAATATTATTTTTCAGGGTATTTTTGCAGATCAGAATTACGATGAGGCTATAGAGGCTTTGAAATGGGGGTGGCTGCACAATGACAGGCTTCAGTAACGGCTTATCCGACCGAAATAAAGGGTCTTCTATATTTGAATTCGACTTCATTATCTTCTTCACGATGATTGCACTGATGAGTATTGGCGGATTGTTTATTTACTCCAGCGGGGTAAATGCCGCCGGCCAAGTTGTTTCGCGTGAATACGTATTTCAGTTAGTATGGATCGGAAGTGCATTGCTGATATATTTTTTACTCCAGCTGCCGTCCTACAGCATCATGCAAAAGCTTTCGGTGCAGATCTATACAGTACTCCTGCTTCTGCTGGTTATAACCCTATTTTTCGGACGTACGGTAAACGGAGCACGC
>CAZAMY010000525.1:0-2478 GCA_964485995.1 uncultured Sediminispirochaeta sp. | reverse complement strand
TGGGACAAAAGCCGCATAGCCGCAGCGCTACTCTCCATTTACTCCTTTTCTCCGGCATATTGCTGCTGCTGTTTCTGTCTGCTGCGGTTTCACCGGCATCCTTGGAAGCGGCCCCGCGGCAGGAAAAGCTCGCAGCTGTCAACGGAACAGTCTCCTTCGCCGATCTGTCTCACTCCAGGGTTGTTCCGCTAGGCGGAGAGTGGCGTTTCCTTCCCCAGCGCCTGGTCCGTTCCTTCGCCGAGATTCCTGATAGTGAACTGATAAAAGTGCCGAGCGACTGGAATGACCGAGTATCCCCGCAGAACGGCCTTGAACTCGGCACCTACGGCCTGTCCATCGACGGGCTCACTTCCGGGGCCCGCTACAGCCTGCATCTCGGAGAAATCGGCTCCGCAGCCAGAGTATACGCAAATGCTGCATTCATCGGGCAAACCGCCGCGCTCACTCCAGAGGAGGGTGGGCCGCAGATATCCTTCGCCCGTCCTATCTATTCTTTCAAAGCCCTACCGGGCAGCAACCACATTGCCATACAAGTGGCCAACGGCAGCCTGGCGGTCGGGGGCATCTGGCAGCGCCTCTTCTTTGGCCCCACTCCGGAGGTCTATCTTCACCGCCTCATACGCACATCCCTGGACATGTTTTTCATCGGCGGCATCTTTATATTGGGAATGTACTATCTGTTCGTATATCTCCTGTGGAAAGAACAGCACTCATCTCTCATGCTGGCGCTGTACAGCTTTCTGGTTGCCCTTAAGTCTCTCTTCTCCGGACAGCAGATCATCTTCACTGCCCTGCCCTCCTTTCCCGATCTGTTCGGGATTCGGCTGGCCCACCTGGCTACCGTAATCTCGGTACCGATCTTTCTACAGTTTATTCGCTACCTCTACCCGGGCATAACCAGAAAACTCGGCATCCTCCTGAGCTGCAGCGCCGCCCTGCTGCAATCGACTCTGATTATCTTTTTTCCGCCATCGATATTCCAGCAGACCGCCTTCTGGTATCACGGAATCATCGCTTTGCATGTCCCGTACATATTCTGGATCTTCTTCACCGCCCGGCGCCGCGGGTATGCGGGGGTACCCATCGGAGTAATCGGATTCATCATTCTCATTCTGGCCGGGGCTAACGATATACTGCACGATCAGAGGCTTATTCACACCACTTACCTGTGGAATATCGGCTTCTTCTTTTTCCTCTTTGCCCAGGCCGCTCTGCAGGCGTATCGCTTCAGAATCATTCACGAAGAGTCCGAAAAAGTGAAACTCAATCTGAAACAGGCGGTCGCCAAACGCACCGTAGAACTGACGCGGGAACGAAACAAACTTTCCCGAATGGCCAAAACCGACGAGCTAACCGGCTTACGCAACCGCCGCTATGGAATGGAGCAGCTGCAGAACGAACTGAACCGGGTAAGGCGTTACGGCGGCAGTGTAGTCATCGCACTGCTCGACATCGACCACTTCAAGCACATCAACGACAACCATGGGCATCTGGTCGGCGATCAGGTGCTCATCACCATCGCCTCACTCCTCAAAGAGGGCATCCGCAGTGTCGACTTCAGTTCACGCTGGGGCGGGGAGGAGTTTCTGCTCTTTTTTCCGAACACATCCCTCGCCGACGGCAGAGTCGTAATGGAGAAGATCCGCACCACGATATATCAATACCCATTCCGCAGCAAAAGCGGCCCGTTCTCGGTAACCCTGAGCTACGGCCTCTATGCCTATACAGGCGACCTGGAAAGCGTAGAAACAGTATTGCAGTCTTGCGACATCGCCCTTTATCACGCCAAGGACACCGGACGCAACCGCGGCGTAAATTACTCGAAGGACCTGCGCAAAGTCTCCCCCCACGACCGTCTCCTCGGCACCGACGCCGATGCTCAAGACAGCTGAAACCTCTGCCAGCTATACCGAGTCTACAATTCGAAAATCACGAATACTCGCGAGCATATCGAGGCTGTAACAGCGCATCAGCGCGGCCGTCCCGTCGTGGTATTCCCGCACCACCAGAAAATCGGTGCAGGCTGGAATCTGAATAAGTGTACCGGTCCGCAGCTTGGCCGCACGCTTACGACTCTTCATAACCCTTTTCATTGAAAACTTTTTGCCGGTGGCCGGCTCGTAATACGCCTCATCACGCCTTTTCGTATCCAACCCAATAATTTCCCAGACCACCCGCGCCCGGCGCCCGCTGTCGTTGCGCACCTCATAGTTGAACTCATCAACTTCGAGCAGCATGCCGGGCTTGATTTCAGTATCTTGCCAGTAGAGTGCCATATCTACCGCAGTATACACTTTTTTGAAATTATTTCACCCTGCCAGTGGCATTCGCATTGCATTTTCGCTCTCCCCGATACGGACTCTTCTCAAGGTGTGCAGGCCAAAAAATAGCCCCTGCGGTGGAGACCACACGGGCTTAAGATATTTATAAGAAAAGATTTACAGGATGGGCGGCACGGGATTCGAACCTGTGACCTCA
>CAZAMY010000524.1:0-2483 GCA_964485995.1 uncultured Sediminispirochaeta sp. | reverse complement strand
TTCCCGCCTCGATAAAATACACCGACCGCACTCTGCCGGCCCGGTCATAGGAGAAACGCTCGCTCATATCCGGGTCCCGGGCCTCCGTCATTCGCCCGGCCTCATCGTAGAGAAACTCCACCCTCTCATCCGGGTACCGAACCTCTCTCACCAGGTCCGAGGCCTTATACTCATAGGTGGTACTGCGCCCGGCGATATCGATCTTCTCTCTCAGCCGGCCCGCCCCGTCATAATCGTAATACGTTGTCCCCTCGATATCAGTCATTTTGGTTATTAACCCGGATCCATCCCGTTCCCAGCTCACGGCCCTGCCTAATGGGTCATAGGCTCTCTTGATATACCCGCGTTCATCATACTCATACCTGACAGTTACATCCCCGGGCCCCCGCACTTTCTCAACGCGTCCATTGGGGTCGTACTCATACCGGGTAATTCCATTCTCCGGGTCTATCACCTTTCTCAGGCGCCCCGCATCATCATACCGATACGCGGTACTTCTATCCCCCGGAGCGCTGCGATCATACAGCTGTCCGCTTTGGTTGTACTCCATTAGAATCTTCCCTCCCTCGGGAGGAAGATACTCAACCGCGTCCCCAGCCTTATTGCGCGTCCACCTGTGTTTCGCCCCCGACGGGGCGATGTACGTGGTAAGATACCCCAGCCGGTTGTACTCGCGCTCATGCAAGCCGCCGCGTGGATCCCGGTAGAGAGTAAGCTGCCCTAACGCGTTGAACCGGTAAAAGTGCTCGGCCCCCGCCGCGTCAATCACGCTCAGCTCGTCATTACTCGGTGCCCAATTATATATCACCGGATCCATACCGCTTCTCTCAACTCGTCTCTCACGACCCGCGGCGTCATAACTTATCTCGGTTATTCCCTTTCCAGGCACCTCTATGGAGCTTACGTTTCCCCAGCTATCATAGCCGAGAACCGTCGCCTCACCGGCCCCATCTATTATCACTTGCGGCTTTCCCCACTGGTTGTATCCCTCATACCGGGTCGTGCGTCCGGCCGGATCCTCCCGCAGAAGCAGGTTCCCGTGTGGATCGTAGGTCCATGACCAGGTTCCCCTTCCATCAAACATGCTCACCAGACGGTTATGCTCAACCTCCCATTCAAAGTGCTTCTCAACCCCAACCGGCTCAATCACTTTCGTGACGTTCCGCCGCTGGTCATACTCATACCGCCAGACCCGACCGGTCGCGTCTCTTCGCATCGTATAATCATATGGGTTTTCAGGGTCATTATACTCATAGCGCACGGGATCACTTCCCGCGCGTCGTTCCTGCAGCATCCGACCTTTCTCATCATATTCGTATGTCCATTCCGTCCCCCGCTCGTCAACAGCAGTTGTTACACGGCGAGTATCCGTAAAATTATATGTGAAGCGATTGAACTCCCTTCCATCACCGAGTTCCACCCGGGTAACTCGTCCCTCGCTGTCGTGCTGAAACCGCACTTCCTTCCCAAGTGGATTTATAAACGAGGAGATCCGCTCTTGCTCGTCATAGAAATACTCCCGACTCTCACCCGCAGCTCCCACTACCCTTCGTAGGTTACCTGTCCCGTTATAGAAATATTGTACTCGCATATTCTCAGGGCCGCGAACCTGGGTCAGAAGTCCATTCTCATACACAAACCGATATTCCCGTCCTGCCGCGTCGGTGACTTTGTGTATGCTCCCCTCATCATTATAGGCGAAAGTCAAACCATTTCCGTTCGGATCCTTGATAGATAACAGGCGTCCCGCGTTTTTTGGCTGCGATGGCACACCAGAAGAAAACCAGGAATCCATACTCCCTTCTTCACGCCATCCCGCGTAATAACCTTTGTAGGTATATTCAACCCCCTCTTTTGTTCGTTCTGTATATGTTCCATCATGATTTCGCTCTAATGTATTTGTATTCCATTCTGAGGAGGTATAGTCTATCTCAGATAGATCAACATTGATAAGCCAATCACCATCATAGCTGTTCACAGTCGATACTTCGGAACAATTATAATTATACACTCTTGGAAACCCAGTTCGATTGCGGACCATCATGGAGTAATCCCAATTCATCACAAGCCGTTTTTCGTAGTTGTGCCACCATTTTTTACCTAATTCTGTTCCCGAAGAGAAAAATGTTGTATATGTTCGATACAATTGAAAATCAATGCCTGGGCTGTCTACATGAAAGTCTGTATATTCTAAAGCATATTCACCGGTTACAGGATTAATTGGATCATGTTGTAGTTCAACTACATCCTCAGGGACTCCTGATAAACCGATAACACTGTTTTCCAGTATGATTTCATCGCCTTGCTTTTGTTGCCCTTGAAGTCGCAGCTCTTCATCAGTAACGGTGATCTGATTACCTTCCCCATCATCACCGCCTTCTCCTTCCTCTTCATCCTCTGATGGAACAAAAACAAAGTGCAACCCTTGCTGTATCCACTCTCCATCTTCGGAATCAAGAGGATCCCCAAACAGTGATGGTACT
>CAZAMY010000523.1:0-2495 GCA_964485995.1 uncultured Sediminispirochaeta sp. | reverse complement strand
GGTCGGGTTCTGAACGGGAATCCTGTGCAAAGCGAGTGGCTGGAAGGGGAGACCGGTTCTGATGGTCTGTATGCCCTAATGGATACACAGAACAACCTGTGTGCACTGGCCGAACTGATAGATGGAAAGTGGAAGTACCGGTATGTTGCGGAAAGGCATTGATTTAAGAGTGCTCTCCTGGGATGTTTTCACCGCTGCGCGTCCTTTGAAGGACAACAATACCGCTCTTACCATCGGGGTGTTTGACGGAATTCACCGGGGACATCAGAGCCTCATCCGGCGGATAGCAGAGCGAAAAGAGAGCGAACCGGCGGTATTGACCTTTCGTTACAATCCACGCCGCTTTCTCAAACCGCACCTGTTTCCTGGAGATATTACCTCGCAGCATCAAAAACTCGAGATCATGGCGCGACTGGGAATCAGAACGGTGATACTCATTGACTTTTCTAACGATTTTAGTAAACTGTCAGGTAATGATTTTTTGATGGCAATACGACGTAGTTGCGATCTATCATATTTAGTGTTGGGAGATAATTTTAGGTGCGGTTTTCAAGGGAAGACCAGCGCCTACGATGTAAGAAAAATTATGGAAGCGTACCACACGCCGGTAGAAATCGCCCCTCCGGTCACATGGGAGGGAGCAACGCTCAGCAGCACCCGCATCCGTGCGGCGCTCAGAGAGGGCCAAATACGTGCCGCTGCCGAAATGATGGGTAGAAACCATATATTGGATATTGCCGATACACCTCAGAGTAATGAGGATTCATATAGAAGCATTGAAAAAATGGGCTTGCACCAGGTTGTGCCGCCTCCGGGCACTTACCTGGCAGATATCAAAACCCCTACATGTGCGGCTCCCGTTCAGCTTGAAGTGACACAGGAGTGCATCCGTTGGCCTCATCCGAAAGGAAACGAAGCCGTATCAATCGAGTTTAAAGACATTATAGGTAAAGGAGAAAGAAACCATGTCGCTTACTAAAGAGAAAAAACAGGAGATTATCAAGGAGTTCGGGAAGGATGCCCAGGACACCGGTTCTACCGAAGTACAGATAGCCCTTACTACTGCCCGAATCGAAGACCTCACCGAGCATCTGCGGAGCCATAAAAAAGACCACAGCAGCCGACGAGGACTGCTCAAGCTGGTTGGCCACCGCAGAAACCTGCTGAAGTATCTGAAGAAAACAGACCTCGAGCAGTACCGCGCCATCCTCAAGCGCTTGAAACTAAGAAAATAATAAAGGATAAGATTATATGACTCATCAAGTGAGTATTAAAATTGGTGAAGAAGAACTCATTTTAGAGACCGGCCGTATGGCCAAACAGGCCAATGGTGCAGTGTTCGCCCGTTACGGCGGCACCGCAGTATTGGCAACCGCCTGTGCCAGCAATAATATACTGGAAGGCATCGATTTTGTTCCGCTGCAGGTGGAATACAATGAAAAGTACTACGCCGCCGGAAAAATCCCCGGCGGATTTCTCAAACGCGAAGGCCGTCCCAAGGAAAAAGAAATTCTGGTCTGCCGGCTGATCGACCGCCCCATGCGGCCTCTGTTCTCAAAGGCTTTTAAGCGGGAAATTCAGGTCGTGCCGACAGTCATTTCGGCTGATCAGATCAATCCCCCCGACATGGTGGCGATGGTAGCTGCATCGGCCGCCGTTACGGTATCCGATATTCCCTTCGAAGGACCAGTCGGAGCAGTCCGGATTGCAAAAGTAGGAGATGAGTTCATCCCTAATCCTTCGTTTCAGAGAACCGAAGAGAGCGAACTGGACATCGTCGTGGCGGGTACCGCCGACGGTATTACCATGGTCGAAGGTGGTGCTCAGGAAGTGGACGAAGAGACCATGCTGAAGGCTATCCAGACCGCCGAGCCGATCATCGCCGAACTGTGCCGCGCCCAGAAAGAGCTGGCTGAAAAGGCCGGCCAAGAGAAGCTGCCGATGGCCCCCGAAGTACCCGAGCTGGAAAACCGACAGGAAATCTGGGACTTTGCCTATCCGAAAATGGAAACGGCCTGTTTTGTAATTGGGAAGCACACCCGTGGCGACGCTATTTCCGCTGTAAAAGACGAGGTGAAAGAGAAATTCGCCGACAGCATAACCGAGGACAACGAGAAGCAGTTCGGTGCTCTTATGGAAGAGATCGAAACGCAAATCGTCCGCTCCTCAATTCTTGAAAAAAACGTGCGCACCGACGGACGGCGTCCGGATGAGATCCGGCCTATCACCTGTGAGATCGGCATACTGCCGCGAACGCATGGTTCGGCCCTATTTACCCGCGGCGAAACTCAGGCCTTGGCAGTTACGACCCTTGGAACTGTCCACGACGAACAGATGCGCGACAATATCGACGGCGACAAGAGTTTCGAGCATTTTATGCTGCACTACAACTTCCCGCCGTTCTCGGTTGGTGAAACCGGACGTATGGGAACCGGACGCCGTGAAATTGGCCATGGCCACCTGGCACTGCGGGCCCTTGAAGGCGTATTGCCGAA
>CAZAMY010000522.1:0-2502 GCA_964485995.1 uncultured Sediminispirochaeta sp. | reverse complement strand
GCGACCAGGGCATGATGTTCGGCTACGCCTGCCGCGAGACCGAAGAGCTGATGCCGGCGCCCATCATGTTCGCCCATAAGCTGCTGCTGAAGGCGGCGGAGGTGCGCAAAACTAACGGCCTGGGCTGGATGCGCCCCGACGCGAAGAGCCAGGTGACCGTGGAGTACGAAGGTGCGCAGCCTAAGCGCATCGACGCGATCGTGATCAGCCATCAGCACAACCCCGATGTCAGCCCCGAGCAGATCGAGGCCGATCTGAAGAAGCATGTCATCGAGCCGGCCCTGGGGGCCACCGGGCTGCTGGACGAGCAGACTAAATACTACATCAACCCCACCGGGCGCTTTGTCACCGGCGGGCCCCACGGCGACTCCGGGTTGACCGGGCGCAAGATAATCGTGGACACCTACGGCGGGATGGGCCGCCACGGTGGGGGCGCCTTCAGCGGCAAGGACCCCAGCAAGGTGGACCGTTCGGCTGCGTATATGGCCCGCTACATCGCCAAGAACCTGGTGGCCGCGGAGCTCTGCGAACGCTGCGAGGTGGAGCTGGCCTACGCCATCGGCGTGCCGCACCCCGTCTCGGTGATGGTCGACACCTTCGAGACGGCCCGCATCCCCGAGGAGCAGATCGAGGCGCTGATCCCAAAGGTCTTCGACCTGAGCCCGGGCGGCATAGTGCGCAGTTTGAACCTGCTGCAGCCGATCTACGAGCAGACCGCCGCCTACGGCCATTTCGGACGCGACGCCTTTGCCTGGGAACAGACCGACCGGGTGGAGCAAATTCTGAAAGAAACATAAACCAAGGTACTCAGGACCGCCACGTAGCCCGTGGGACTGCGGGCGGCTGGTCCGCGGTACCGCCGGCACCGCTCGGCCGCGCCCTATAACTTTTCCTTACATATCCCTGAGAAATTGAGTATACTGGAAACATGATATTTGCCAAAACCCCGCTCAGGATTCCCTTCGGAGGGGGCCTGACCGATTTGAAGAAGTACTCCGAGCGCTTCGGCGGCGCGACGGTCAGCGTGACCATCGACAAGTATATTTACGTCGGGCTGAAGACCAACATCGACGGCTACATCAACCTGAAGTACATGGACGTGCACGAGAAGGTCAGCACTATCGACGATGTGCGCCACGACTTTATCCGCGAGTGCCTGCGGCTGATGAAGCTGGACCAGATTCCGGTGGACATCTATATTATGGCCGACCTGAACAGCGAGAGCGGGCTGGGGGGCAGCGGCGCCCTGACGGTCAGCCTGTTGCACGCCATGCACCGCTACAAGGGCGAGGAGCCGACCCAGCAGCAGCTGTTAGAGGAGGCCAGCCACATCGAGGTGGAGGTGCTGGACAGCGCCAGCGGTTATCACGACCCCTCCATCTGTGCCCTGGGCGGTCTGAAGCTGATTGAATACAACGGCGGGGGGATCAGCGGCCGCGAGATCGAGATTCCCGATATTCAGAAAGAGGTGCTGCAGAGCCGGCTGCTGTTTTTTTACAGCGGCAAGCACTTTAAGTCGAAGCCCTCGCTGGACCTGCTGAACACCCAGATGGACACCGCTCTGGAGACTATGCACCAGATTAAACAGGTGGCCTACGACCTGGAGCAGGCGCTGTTAGAGGGCAACCTGCGCGAGGTGGGGCGCCTGATTCAGGAGCAGCAGCTGCTGAAGCAGAAGCTGCCCGGCCGCTTTTACGACGACTACGTCGGCGAGCTGATCGAGCGCATCAACAAACTGGGCGGCTACGCCCAGCTGCCCGGCGGCAAGATCGGCGCCTTTGTGCTGGTCTACGCCCACGAGGACCAGCAGAATAAGATCCGCTCCCAGCTCTCGGACCTGCAGGAGGTGAAGGTCAACTTCTCCTTCGACGGCAGCCGGTCGAGCGCGTTGTAGGGGGGTGTCAGGGACTGGCCAGCGGCTCGGGCTAGCCAGCAGCGCAGGGGGCTGCGGTCTGAAGGCCGGCCGGCTACGCGGCATTGTTTGGTTGGCGGGCGGCAGTGGGGGCTGCGACGGGCTGTCTGGACAGCTGGCGGAGCGGTGCTGGCCGCCCGCTCAGTACGAACTATTACGGTCGAACTCGCGGGTTTCTCGCACGATTTCGAGAATTTCCGGAGTTTTTACACTGCTTTTTACGCCGGGTACATCCAGAGGCGATTTTTTTTCGTTTGTTTTGATCGGTACCAGCTTGAACTGAGTACCATCTTTTTTGCTGATGATAACCTCCTCGGTTAATGCCAAATTTAGGAGTGAGGCCAGTTTTTGCCGGGCTTCGGAATAAGTGAATACCCGCATGTTATACCTCCTAATCCTCAAACTCGAGAATATGCCGCATAAACTGATGAAAGTTGCCGAGATGTGTTGTAAGGATAGAATGGACAATTTTCCAGTCGATTTGCTCGTACTCGTGGACGGCAATGTTTCGGAATCCGACGGCACTTTTTAGATGCTCGGCAAGTGCTGCGGGAATTACTTTATCCCGGCTCAGAAGAGAAAACACCTCT
>CAZAMY010000521.1:1921-2504 GCA_964485995.1 uncultured Sediminispirochaeta sp. | reverse complement strand
TGGACTGCACCCGAACTTCGAAAGTGCGGTGGGACAGATGGTCCACTACCACGATACCTTCTATCCCGATCCGAAGCATCGCGAACTCTACGATAGACTGTTCGCTATCTATAAGAAGATTTATCCGACAATGCAGCAGTTGTACCAGGAGATTGGTGATGCAGTCGGCTACCCCGATCCGGTTTTGGAACTTTCATAGCAAGGAGCACAGAATGAGTAAAAAACAGGCCTTTACACCAGGGTGGCGCCAGAGCGCCCCTGCCCCGCGCACCTACCGTTCAATTTTTAAATGGGGTGATCCCAACGAGTTCAAGCACCCGAATAGAAAACTGTTCGAGCTGATGAAGCAGGAGTTCCGGCTGACGGATGGCGATTTTGCCCTGCGCCGAAAGGAGGGGGATGAAAAGGTTTCTCTCGAGAATCGTCCCCCGGCCATCGAAACCGCCCATCTGAAGGCTTTCGAGAGGATCGTCGGCCTGGAAAACATATCCCTGGAGGACTATGAGCGGGTCAGATACTCCTATGGAAAAACCATGGAGGAGGCGCTGGAGCTGCGGGACGGAGTGGTGAAGGAGATAGCCGA
>CAZAMY010000521.1:0-1911 GCA_964485995.1 uncultured Sediminispirochaeta sp. | reverse complement strand
CCGATGTGGTGCTGCACCCGCGCAACAAACAGGATGTGGCCGCAGTCGTTGAGTACTGCCACGATCATTCGATTCCGGTTACGGTCTTCGGGGCCGGTTCGAGCGTCAATTTCGGGGTCCGGCCCACCTGCGGCGGGGTGGTATTGGTGCTGCAGACCCACATGAACCGGGTCGTGAGGATCAGCGAACTCAACAAGAGCTGCACGGTGCAGGCCGGTATGCTTGGACCGGCTTACGAAGAAGCTCTGAACGAGGCACCGCAGAGGTTCGGCACCCAGCGGGCCTATACCTGCGGGCACTTCCCCCAGTCCTTTGAATACTCCACCGTCGGCGGATGGATCGTTACCTGGGGGGCGGGGCAGCAGTCCAGCTACTTCGGGGACGCCTGCGACCTGGTCCTGAGCCAGGAGTACGTAACCCCGCAGGGCAATTTCGTTACCTATGACTTCCCGGCTGCAGCCACCGGACCGAAACTCAACGACATCATGAAGGGCAGTGAAGGCTCATACGGCATCCTGGTGGAAGCAACCATGAAGATATTCTACCATTTCCCCAAGAATACCTTTCGATTCGCCTACATGTTTCCCGATTGGGAAAGAGGAGTAGCGGCGGTACGTAGCATCAGTCAGGGCGAGTTCGGCTTTCCAGGGGTGATGCGGCTTTCCGATCCCGAAGAAACCCAGGTTGGCCTGAAACTGTACGGAGTCGAGGGAACCATTCTCGATACCGCCATCAAAATGCTGCGGCTGAAGCCCGGCCAGCGCTGTCTGTTCCTGGCGCGCACCGAGGGAGAACGCGGATTTTCCCGCAATGTGCTGCGCAAAGCCAGCCGGATCTGCCGCCGCTTCGGCGGGGTGCCGCTGACCGGCTATGCGGTCAGGAGCTGGGAACACGGACGCTATCGCGACCCGTATCTGCGTGAGGATATGGAGGATTTCGGCATTGTAATCGACACCCTGGAAACCTCGGTTACCTGGGAGAACCTGCAGCAGGTGCACCAGGCAGTGCGAAAAGTGGTGAAGGCCCGTCCGAACACCATCTGCATGACCCATGCCAGCCACTTTTACCCACACGGGACCAATCTCTATTTCATCCTCAACGGGGTGTTCAAAGACCGGCATGAGTACGTCGATTTTCAGACCAGAGTGATCGATGCAATCGCCCGCAGCGGCGGAAGCCTGAGCCATCACCACGGGGTGGGAAAAATGCTGGCACCATGGATGCGGGAGCACCTCGGCAGCGTACAGATGGGGGCTCTGCAGGCCTTAAAACACTATTTCGACCCTAAGAATATCATGAACCCCGGCGGCCAGCTGGGTCTGGACGCCCCCGAGGAGGTACGGCAAAATCGCAATTGGAGAATCGACTGGAAGCAGGTTCGCAGCCGCTGATCCAGTAATGCTGCGGAATGCTGAGGGCGGAAAGCCGATAAAATCACTTGAGTTCCCGCGCTGAAACCCATTATACTCAAAGCGAGCGGCCGGATCTGCAGCCGGCCTTAATCCAGCCGGCCGGGCCGCACATAACACAAAGGAGAATTACATGGTAGAACTGCCGATTTCAGGAAGCAGCGAAAAATATACGGTCAATCCCAGCAAAATTATCGCACTGGGATTAAATTACGACGAACATGTCAAGGAGAGCGTCTTTCTGAACACCAAGGGCATGCCCCTGGAGCGCCCCTCCGAGCCGGTGCTGTTTCCCAAAACCCCCAACGTACTGATCGGCCCCGGCGAGCCGATCGTCATCCCCGGCTACCTGAAAGAGTACGATTTCGAGGACCTGCGGGTCGATTACGAAGCCGAGCTCTGCATCATCATCAAAGACAACTGCAAAAACGTACCCCAGGCGGAGGCCTTGGAGCACATCTACGGCTATACCTGCATGAACGACGTCAGCCAGCGCAACTTT
>CAZAMY010000520.1:0-2505 GCA_964485995.1 uncultured Sediminispirochaeta sp. | reverse complement strand
GTTAAAAGGCCACCGCGCTGTATACAATGAAGATCAGCAGCCCGATGCTCAAGAGCTGCAGGGAGCGGTCTAATCCCCCGGTTAGCATGCTGGTGAGGCGCCGGGCGAAGCGAATAACTACTTCAATATGTAGAACGAAGAGTCCGAAGACCCCTATTAGTGTGGTGGCGGCGGCTTTTAGCAGAGCGGATTCTGACAGCCAGGCGATGTGAGCTGTTGCTTCGGCCGAAGCCGAACCGGCAGCGGCAAGCTGTGCCTGGCCTAACAGATCGGTGAGAAAATAGAACAGCTCCTGATGCAGAACCGCGATCGCGAGGCACATGGCGGCGGTCAGGGTCGTGCCGAGACCCAGCAACGGCGGGCGGGAAGGACGGGGCGGACCAGCTGGTTTTTCTGCCCGGCCGGTGAAGATGCGCCCCAGCTTGAAGAGGGCGGCGGCGGTAAAAGCGCCGGCAACGGTCAAAATCCAACCCACGCCCTGCTGGTACACGGCGGTGTGTACCAGGACTTTGGCGAAATACCCGCCGGACAGTGGCAGGCCCATCAGGGTGAGAGTGCCAATCCAGTAATAGAGGGCCGTCAACGGAAACCTGCGCTGCATGCCCCGCAGGGAATGCACGTTCCGGCTGCCGGCGGTATGGGTTACGTGACCCACGCTCAGGAAGAGCAGGACCTTCGCGGTAGCGTGCAGTAAAATATAGAATAGGGTGGCAGCCCCGGCAATTGCTCCCCCGTGAACCTGGTTTCCGGCGGCGAAGGCGGTGAGGATAAATCCCATCTGACCTATCGAGGAATAGGCCAAAATCCGTTTTGCATCGCTCTGTAAGAGGGCCGCCGCGCCGCCTGTCAGCGCACTGCCCAGACCCAGCCACAGGAGGAGCGGGGCCAGGGGAATGAAGGGCAGATACAGGAAAAAATGCCACAAAGCCAGCAGGGGCACTTTTATTACCAAGCCCGACAGCAGGGCCGATACCGGAAAAGGCGCGGTAGAGTGGGCCGGCGGCAGCCATGTATGAAAGGGAATTACCGCTGAGCGGGTAAGCACACCGGCACTTATCAGTCCCAGTGCAACCATAGCCGGTGTGCGGTCGGCGCCCCCGGCCGGCAAAGACTCAATATAAGCTCCGATCCCGCTGAAAGCGAGACTGCCGGTGTGGGTATACAGTATCCACAGCCCGAGTAGATAGAACACGATGCTGATTGTGCTGAGCAAGAGGTATCGCAAGGCGGCCAGCAGCGCGCGGGGCCTGCGATCGTAGGCCACCAGAAGAATCGAGCAGAGTGACAGGACCTCGAACCACACGAACAAATTAAAAAGATCTCTGGAAAACAGAATGCCCTGCAGTGCAAAGTGGGTTAAATAGAGCGTCAGGTAGAAGCTGCCGCTGTAAGAGCCCTGCCGGTAGGTGGCCGACCATACAACTGCTATAATCACGACCGCCAGCAGGCTCATCAGCCAGCTGATACTGTTCAGCTCCAGAACTATGCCGAAGGGTTCCGGCCAGCCGCCTACCCCGTAACGCAGAGCTTGACTGCCGGCGGCAACACCGGCTGTCTGCCAGAGCGACCAGGCGCAGCCGCCCAGCCAGATACTACACGACAGACCGGGCGTTGAGAGCTTAGGAAAGACCTTTCCCGTCAGGCTGACAAGGGCGGCCGTTAAGGGGGCTAAGAGCAGCCAAATTACCTGTACATCTGCGGACACCGCCGTCATCTACTCTCCTTCCTCAATAGGTGATAAGTCCAAACAGCAGCACTGCGATCGAGCCGCCGACCAGTAGACGCAGCGACCCGTTCAGACCGACACGATAGCGCCGGAGCCGGTACGAAACCTGTTTACCCTGCGGCGACAACAGAAAAAAGGCTATCAGAACCCCTCCTCCCAGGGTAACTGCGGCCTTTATAAGAGATTCCGGGGTATACCAGCCTATCGGGGCGGCGGCCGGAGCTTCCGGCCTTCCATAGAGCAGCAGCAGGATAAAGCGGTGAATCCGGTTCGGCAGAACGCCCATCAGGATGCATCCCAGAGAGATTAGTAAAATCCCAACATTGGGGGCTATCTTTCCGCGGCCGGAATGTACCTGATCCGTAGGCGCAGTTTCCAGCGCCTGCAGATGTGCAGCGGAGGTTTTTCCGAAAAAAATTGAGGCCAGCTTTACAAAAGAGGCGGCGGTTCCGATTCCAGCGGCAGTCAGGAGGTAATAGGCTTCATGAGAATAGAGTGCCTCTGTTACCAAGACCTTTCCGGTGAAGCCGGCCAACAGGGGAAATCCGGATATGGCGGCGGCCCCGATCAGGAATGCTGCGGTATAGACTGGAAAAAAACGGGCCAGTCCGTGAATTTTATACACATTGCGGGTTCCCACCCGTACGGTTACGTGCCCGACGGTGAGGAACAGCAGGCTTTTGAACAGGGCATGGGCGATGATATAGAACAGGGCTGCCGACCGGCCGATGGGACCGCCGATGGCGAATGCGGCCAGGATATATCCCATCTGTGAAACC
>CAZAMY010000519.1:0-2506 GCA_964485995.1 uncultured Sediminispirochaeta sp. | reverse complement strand
CCCTTGAGTCAATGAGGGCCCGGTACTGCAACTGAGATATATATGTACCGTTGGGTGAAATCTTGATGGGCGCGGCCATCTGCTGCTTATTCAGAAGGATGGAATGTGACCAGTACTTTCCCTCGGGTGCGGTATATGCGGCGGAATGGCTTGTGCCGGTCTCTTCTGATTCAACAGTGAGCGTGCGCTCGCTCCCGTCGAACTGTCCGAATGAACTGGAGTACCACATGCGATGCAGCGAATGTAAATAGGTAATTACTTTCTTGTAAATGCCCTCTACATCTTCGGCATCGGCGGCGTGGTAGAACTCTCCCGCTGACAGGTCGGCTATTTTGGTCATTGTCTCCGTATCTACCCCTTCACCGAGTGCGACAGTAAATACTCGGACACCTTCGTTTTCGAGTCTCTTTCGCAGCGTGTTAAAAGTGTAGTTGGTGCTGTTCTCGTCCTCGCCGTCGGAAAGCACCAAGACTGTTTTCATTCCAGTCTTATCTTTGAGATGATCAAAACCCGCGGCAACTGCATCGAACAGGGCTGTACCCCCTCCGACTTCAATCTCCTGAAGGGCTGCCCGCATTTCATCCTTGTTGTCGGTAAAGGAGCGCACGGGTACCACCTTGCTGTCGAAGTCTACAATTTCAGCCCGATCATTGTAATCGAACTGTTCAATGAGTTTTGCCGCAGCATCGAGCACCTCATTTAAAGAGTTTTCCATGCTGCCGCTCGAGTCGATGATAAGGGAAAGGTACGCCGGTGCATGTGCGCCGTCTTCAAAACCGCCGCTCTGGTGCTCGACGCCATTCTCCCACACGCTTACCCGATCGGGGACCCACAAGGCCTTAGCAGGTCGGCCTTCAGCGTCGATGGTTGAGTAGTAGATTTTAGTGATGGGAAAGCTGCTATCGTCTACCCACTCGATTGAAAAATCGGCAGGCTCGGCGGCGTGTGCAGCTGTAAGAGATGCACACAACAGGATAAAACCAAAGAAAAATACGATTTTTACTCTTTTTTTACCTAGAAAACCCATAAAAACCCCCATAGTTGTAATTGTATCACGAATTTCTTGATCGGGCGAAATGGCATAGCCCTTTCAGCCCTTTAAATTGACCGGGTGAAGAAACCCGATATATACTTAGCCATGAACAAACGGTGTATTCTATGTGTTTTCCTCCTCGTCCTGCTCATTGTCCCGCCGGCAGTTCTCGGGGCTGAAGGTGAAGGTGCAGAGCGTGCGGATGGTGGCCCTGCAGAATCTTTTAAAATTCTCACTGATAAGGTTCTGCATTCATTAGGCGGGGAGTTTGGTGAAGAGGCGGGCGCTTCGGTTATAGCGGTACTTTCAATCCGGAACAGCGACGGGCGCGATAGTCGCCTGGGTAACTACCTGGAAGAGCGGCTGGTAGACCTGCTGATATCAAAGACGAGTCTGTCGGTTGTCGAACGTAACCAGATGGAACAGCTTGTACAGGAGTGGGGATACTCGCTGAGCGGTATGGTAGAAGAGGATTCGATGTATGAGATCGGCTCCATGGCCGGCGCCGACGCGGTGCTGGTGGGCAGTCTCACTCGGATTGATCAATCGGTGCAGGTGAATCTGCGCATAATCGATCCTGAATCGGCCCTGGTCTTGGGGTCCGTCGACAGTGTGCTGAGCGAACCGCGCTATCTGTCGATGTACCTGGATGTCTTCGACAGTGAGGCTTTGACGGAAGCGGATTTTTTCATCGGCAGGGGACGCGATTTTCAGAAGGACAGGGCCTTTCTCGAATCGTTCTTTAGTCTCTGTCGTGTGATGCAGGAGGAGCTCGGCCGGTCAGATTTTCTGGACGGGAGTTTTCTTAACTACCTGGAGGCCAGTGCCAATGTAGAGCTCAAGCGGGGATCCAGACAGAATTACACCTTACGAGTTCGCAAGGATCAGTTCGAAGCCCGCCACCTGTACAATTTCTTTTTCTCCGATGGCCGTTCGCAGACTGTGTGGTACTATGATGCGAGAAGTTACGGCTGGCATACGAATCCCTACTTCCAATCGGTAGTCGAAAGCGAGTATGACACATTCGGGGTTCCCGATATGTACAGGGATGCGGTGGTGCGGAGTGCCGCTTTTTCCGCCCGAGGGGATGCTTCCGCCGCTACGCTTGTATCGGTCAATGGCGGCCGGATTCAGTGCACGGGAACGGGGAGTACGCCGGAATGGGCCCTGCTGCACGCCTTGATGAAGGCGGCACTGGTAGTCGAGACCCAGCTGGAGGTTGTCACCTTTCGTGTCGATGCCGGTGCGATAGATTTCGTGGCCGAATATGCAGCCCTGGAGACCCTTGAACGGATGTCCGAACATATCAACAGTCAGGAAGTGCAATCGACTGAAGATATGTATATCCTGAAGCTTCACATCGGTGATTAACCATTTTCTCCATCTTACAACTCGTAAAACCGGTACGATACTCTATATCGTGGTATAATGAAGATATAAGGCTGTCGTATGGATATGTAGCGATCGATTCTT
>CAZAMY010000518.1:0-2507 GCA_964485995.1 uncultured Sediminispirochaeta sp. | reverse complement strand
CCGGCCCGGTCAGGCCGGCCAGACCGGGCAAGCCCGCCGGCCGGGCGGTCGGATGGCTCCGGGACTGCAAACTGCACCATTAAAGAGAGCAGGGCGCGGTCTTTCACTTCGGCGGCAAACCACTCCAGTACCCGCCGGGTTTCATGCAGCAAGCCGGGCAGCACCAGGTGTCGTACAATGCTGCCCGGCCGCAGCGCGGTCATCCGCTTGATGGCTGCTGTGGCGCGCTCGGGATAGTCGGCAGCAGCGAACAGCCGCCCGGAGAGTTCGGGATTCAGCAGTTTCAGATCCGGCAGAAAAACATCCACATAGCCGGCCAGCCGCTCGACCGTCTGCGGAAGTTCATAGCCGGAACAGTTCCAAACCACCGGCAGCCGCAGACCCGCCGCCCGCGCTGCGGCCATGCCCGCCTCCAGAGAGGGGATAAAGGGGGTAGCGGAGACGAGGTTGATGTTCTCGGCACCGCGGCGCTGCAGCTTCAGGCATATCTCGACGAACTCGGCCTGAGAGATCTCCCGGCCGACCTCGCTGCGGCTCAACTGCCGGTTCTGGCAGAAGCCGCAGCGCAGGGTGCAGCCGCTGAAGAAGAGAGCTCCGGAGCCCCCACCCCCCTCAACCGTCCCGATCAGCGGCGGTTCTTCACCGTAATGACGGGTGGCACAGGCCAGTACCATACGGTCGCTCTGCCGGCAAAACCCGGTGCGACTTGGTCGAAGGGCTGTGCGGTCGACTCCGCACAATCGGGGGCAGAGCCGGCACTCAGTGTAGTCTGAAAAGGCATACATGAGGTTATGCTATCGCTTTTTTCGCGGTTTGCCCAGTTGCGTTCTAGAACAAAGACATCTATACTCTTCCCATAAGATCTGGAGACTGCCTGTATGAAGTTAGTAGTGTTCGTACTGAATAAAGAGGAACTGCTCGATGATGTGCTGGCTGCGTATGTGGAGGCCGGCATTAACGGCGCTACGGTACTCGATTCGGAAGGAATGGGCCGCTACCTCAGCTATGAAGTGCCCCTGTTTGCCGACTTCAAAGAGTTCATGAAGGGCAATAAACCGTACAATAAGACCATTATTTCTGTTGTCAGCGACGAAGAAGTAATACCGCACCTGAGAAAATTGATCGACCGGGTGACCGGCGGCTTGGACCTGCCGGGAACGGGCGTTCTGTTTACGGTGCCGGTTGATTTTGCTGCCGGTCTCATCGACCAGCCCGCCGAAGATGAAAGAGAGGAGGAGTCGTGATAACAATAAGCGAGCTGCTTTCACCGGAATGCATCCAGATGAATCTGAAGGAAAAGCGGAAAAAACGGGTAATCCCGGAACTGACATCCCTGCTCGAGCAGGCCGGTAAAGTAAGCGATGGAAACACCCTCGCGGACAAAATAATTGAGCGCGAAGCCCTGGCTTCGACGGGTATCGGACACGGAATCGCAATTCCCCACTGTCTGACAAATCTCGTCGATACCACGGTTATGGCCTTCGGCCGCAGCATCTCCGGCATTCCATTCGATTCTGCCGACAATAAACCGGCCCAGCTGATCTTTCTGCTGACCGGCCCGCAGTCGGCCACCGGCGCACATCTGAAACTGCTGAGTAAATTGAGCCGTATCCTCACCGAACAGCGGTTTCGCAGCCAGTTGCTTGCAGCTCAGGAGGCCGAGGAGGTAATCGAACTGTTCCGCCGAGCCGAGGAGTTGTAGATATGACCTCTTCTTTGAAGTGGGCGATAGCTCGAATCATCCTGACTAGTATATACCTGTATGCCGGCTGGCTCCTGTTCACCGGCAGTACGAACCCGCGCTCACTGCTAATGGGGGCCGGGTTCTCCTTCCTGATTGCACTGACAACCTTCAAACTGTTTATTGACGATGACGAGGCGGCCCGCCGCACACTGCTGCCCAGAGTGCACTGGCTGATTTTCTATTTCTTCCTGGTCTTCTATAAACTCTACATCGCCAGTTTCAAAACCGCCTTTTCAGTTTTTACCAATTCATACTCTCCGCGGGTGGTTCACTTTCGCACCCGACTCAATTCGGATATTGCCAGAAGCGTAATCTCCGGTTCCATAACCTTGACTCCCGGAACAATTACGCTGGAGCTGACCGAAGACCACCTGGTAGTCCACTGGCTGGATGCCTCTACCACACACAGCCGGTTTGCCGGCAACCTCATCAAGGGCAGCTTCGAGAAACTCCTGAAGCGAATTTGGATATAGCTATGGAAACCTTACTTCCGACCATCATTAACTGGACAATCGCTTTTCTGCTGGGATCCTGCATTGTGGGAATCGTCCGAATCATCATAGGGCCCGGAGCCGCAGACAGGCTTACCGCCTTGAATCTGGTGGGCTCGCAGGTGCTGGCCCTGCTGGTGCTGACCGCATACCGGGCCGGATCGCCGATATACCTGGACGTGGCCATGGTGTATGCCGTATTCGGATTTCTGGGGGTACTGGCCCTTACCCGCTATTTATCGAAAAGGAGCAGAACAAGATGAGCATAGCTG
>CAZAMY010000517.1:0-2514 GCA_964485995.1 uncultured Sediminispirochaeta sp. | reverse complement strand
GGCGGCGAGTATACCCAACTCAGTTTGAGCTCCGGCGAGGTACTCGAGACCGCCGAGGCGAGTATACTGCAGTTTATGGATGCCTACCGGGTGACACTAATGAATCCGAAGGTGCTGGTAGGAATTTTTCTCGGATCGATGATGGCCTTCGTGTTCAGCGGCATCACCATGAACGCGGTGGGCCGGGCGGCCCAGAAGATGATCAATGAGGTGCGCCGGCAGTTCGAAGAGATGCCGGGTATTCTGAAGGGCGAACAGAAGCCCGACTACGCCCGCTGTGTGGAAATTTCGACTAAAGCGGCCCAGCTGGAGATGATCCTGCCCTCCGCGCTGGCAATTCTGGTGCCGATCCTGACCGGAGTGTTTATCGGTGTTCCGGGGGTGATGGGGCTGCTGATCGGGGCCCTGGGCTCCGGGTTTATCCTGGCGGTCTTTATGGCCAACGCCGGCGGTGCCTGGGACAATGCCAAGAAGTATGTAGAAGAGGGCAATTTTGGAGGCAAAGGCTCACAGGCCCACTCGGCCAACGTGGTAGGAGATACCGTAGGCGACCCCTTTAAGGATACCTCGGGGCCCAGCCTGAACATCCTGATTAAACTGATGAGCATGGTCTCGGTTGTGACGGCTGGGGTGGCGGTAGCCTATCACCTGCTATAAGGCCCGGCTACTGGGGCGGCCGCACGCGGCTGCCCCACGGGCCGATTTTCTACAGGACATGCATCCTTTTTAAAAAATATTAAAAAGTGAAGCGCGCGAATACGTCACCGATATAGGCGAAGTTGTTAAAGTCTGCTGCCTCCGGGGCGAAGAACAGAGTTGCTCCAGTGCCGACGCTGAAACTGTCGGAGAAACGGTAGGCCACCGAGACTTCAGGTAAGTAATAATGGCCGGTACCGAAATCGTTGATCAGGCCGAAGAAGAGGAAAGCTCCGCCGCCCACGTGGCCGCTGAGCCTGAATTGTCCGATGTCGGTTTCGACGGTGACTATGGGGTAGGCCATCGATTCGAGGATGACGGTGAACAGGCGGGCGCCGACACCGAACCTGATGCCCGATTCGTTGAAAAAGTAGTTGTATTTGAGGTCGGGGACCAAAAAAGCGTAGTCGATTGCAGCACCTGCATCATCATCTTCGGCTTCGATTCCGATATAGTAGGGAATATGCAGCCCGATATCGACCTGCGAGTCGGCTGCCAGCGGGAGCGCGGCTCCCATCAGAACCAGAACCAATGCAATTATTGTTATCTTCCTGCCCATATTTCCCTCCTTGGTAAAGTGGGGTTTGCAGGGGCGGCGCGGGTGTTGAAGCGAGAGCCGCCCTCACCTAGAATTATAGCACTGTTTTGAAAAATTGCAGTATTAAATCCAGCCCGGGCGGTTGGTCCAGCGGCCGACTGTTTTTAGTACCGCCTGCGAGTTGGCGTAGACCCGGTCGAAGAGCTGGTGATAGTAGGCTTCTTCTTTGGACCTGAGCTTGAGGCGCGAATTGCGGGCGATATGGCGGCGGTATTCGCCGTCGCTCATGGCCTGCTCGGCCAGGCGCGGCATGCTGCCGGCGGTGCCGGAGCCCTCGTCGAACTGCTCTTTGCGGCGCCAGACTATCTCTTGCGGCAGCATATCCTCGAAGGCCTTGCGCAGGATCCACTTTTCGGTGGGTTCGGAGATGGTGGTGGCAGGGGCGTTCGGGCCGGCCGGATTATCAGCCTGCCCCGCGGCAGAGCTGTAGCCGAAGAGCTTGTACTCGGCCGGGATTCTCTGGGCCAGTTTGATCATCTCGAGATCGAGAAAGGGCACCCGCCCTTCGATGGAATGGGCCATGGTCAGGCGGTCGACCCGCTGCAGGTTGATGTTGTGCAGGGTTTCGACCGAGCGGCGCAGCTCGTTGTGCAGATACTCCTCGATTTCGTCGATGTCCTTGTAATAGGTATAGCCGGCAAACAGTTCGTCGGCCCCCTCCCCTGTCAAAATGACTTTTACATGCTCGGCGGCCAGGCGGGCGGTGAAATAGGTCGGGATAGCGCTGCGGACCAGGTCCTGGTCGAAGGATTCGAGGTGATAAATGATGTCCGGCAGGTGCTTGCGGATGGCCTGGTCGGTGATGACAAACTCGTGGTGAAGGGTGTCGAGGGTTCCGGCCAGGCTGCGGGCGGCCAAGAGGTCGGGGCTGCCTGCAAAGCCCACCGAAAAGGTGTGGATGGGCCGGCCGATCTTCCGGCGGGCAACTGCGGTGATGATCGAGCTGTCCAGGCCTCCGGACAGGAAGCAGCCCAGGGGTACATCGCTCATCAGCCGTTTTTCCACCGACTCTTCCAGGGTACGGCGCAGCTGGCGGATGAAAGCCTGTGGGCCCTGGTTCGGGCCGGAGGCGGCCGGCTGGATATCGGGCACCTGGTAAAATGAGTTCATGCCGGCGGCGGGAGTGTAATAGTGACCCGGCGGAAACTCCTTTATCTGCAACTGCGGCTCGCTGGAACTGTCGGAGCCGTTGAAAATAGCCGGGTCGGCATCGGCCAGGG
>CAZAMY010000516.1:0-2514 GCA_964485995.1 uncultured Sediminispirochaeta sp. | reverse complement strand
CAAATTTAGAATTGCTGCTGCCGCCGCTTTTACCGCTGAGTACGGAATTTAGGAGTGCTGCCTTCGGATACGAGCAGATAAGAGCGCAGCACCTGCAGCTCAGGCTGAACCACTTCTAAAAGATCGAGCTCCGCTATGCCGGATTTCAACAACAACTCCAACGGCAACCCCGCATCGTCCAAGCCGGCAGCGGGTACACTCTCGCCTGAAGACTCTACAAACCCGGAAATCGAGCGCACACGAAACAGAAATGCACAACGGGGATAGAATACCCAGGGCTTGAATCTGATTGTGCTCAGGACAACCTTCAGTGCATCTCCTTCGATTTCTCGAAACTCGGTCCGGTCATCCTCCGGGCCGTGGAGCTCAACTTTGGTGACTGTGGAGGCGCCGTCGGCCTGCTGGGCGATCACCTTGATCTCCAGCAACTGATCTCCAGGCTGACAACATCCCCATTGACGAACTACTCCCGAAACACACACAACATAGAGCACCGCTACCAGCACCAGAGGGATGACCAGCCAGCGAAACCCGATATACAGGACTGTCCAGCCGAAAACCGCGAAAAGAAAAAAGAAGAGCAGAAAGCGGTTCCACTCGGCCTGCGACAGATCGAGAAACACGATTGCCCCCAGTACCGCCAGCGCAGCCAAACTCAGGAACAGGCTGCACTTCACAATCAAACCGGCACCGGCAGAACGCTCCCGGCGGGAGCGACGCCGCTCACCGCGGCGGAGCAAACCGTCCCTCCGGCTGTACCGTATCTTTAAGCTGCGCCAACCGGCTGTCAGCAGGGCGCCTAATGTCCCCCCGAGCCCTCCGGCCGCCAGTACCAGCCAGAAGTATATATTCTGCAGGTCTACCGCATTACAAGACATTCAGCCTCGAAAACTTGCGCTCGAGATAGTCAATGAAGAAACGCGGATTCAAAGGCTCGCCGCTGACCCGCCGGATCAACTCCGGTGCGGTGAATACCGAGCCGTGCCGGTGGATATGCTCCTGCTGCCAGCGGCGGATGCTCATCAGGTCGCCGGCCTCTATTCTGGCATCGAGGCCGGGAATATCTTGCTGCATGCGGTTCAGAAATTGTGCGCCGTACAGATTTCCCAGAGCGTAGGTCGGAAAATACCCAATCGCGCCCATCGACCAGTGCACATCCTGCAACACCCCATCCGCATCCGAAGGGGGACGGATTCCGAGCAGCTGCTCCATCAGGTCGTTCCAGGCCTCCGGCAGATCTTTGACTGCCAGTTTTTTGTTCACCAGCGCAAGCTCCAGCTCGAAACGCAGAATTACGTGCAGGCTGTAGGTCACCTCATCGGCCTCAATACGAATTAAACTGGGGCGAACCTTGTTGACTGCCCTCCCGAACCCCTCGGCATCGAAATCAGACAGCTGGTCGGGAAAAATCCGCTGCAGCTCCGGGAAAAAGTGCTGCCAGAACGGCAGACTGCGCCCCACCAGATTCTCCCAGGTACGGGACTGCGACTCGTGAATACCCAGACTGGTCCCCTCGCCCAGGCAGCCTCCGTGGTAGGCGGGATCGATACCCAGCTCGTACAGTCCGTGGCCGCCTTCGTGAATAGTACCGAATATTGCCGAAAACAGATCATCTTGATGAAAGCGAGTCGTAACCCTTACATCATTGCCGCCCAGAGAAGTGGTAAAGGGATGGGCGCTCTCATCCAGCCGGCCCCGCTCGAAGTCGTAGCCCATCTGCCGCAGCAGATGCAGACTGAACTCCCGCTGTCCCTCTACCGAATATCCGCGGCGGCGCACACTGTCATCGGTCTTCTGCGATTCGGTAATTCGCTGCACCAGCGGCGTGAGCTCGGCTTTCAAATCGGCAAACACCCCTTCAACCTGCGAAGCACGCATCCCCGGCTCGAACTCGTCGAGCAGGGCATCGTAGGGCTGCTCCGGATATCCCAGGGCATCGGCCTTTTCCAGAGTCAGATCCACTATCCTCTCCAGGTGAGGCTGGAAAAGGGAAAAATCATCCGCCTCGCGCGCCTTAATCCAGGCCGCCTGGGCTCGGCTGGTGGTCTGCGCCATATCGGTCACCAAACGCCGCGGAATTTTGACCGCCCGGCTGTAATTGCGCCCGAACACCCGCAAAAAGGCATGCTGAAAAAAACCGGGCTCATCCTCGGCCGGCAGGGCTGCGGCCGCTCCAGCTCCAGCTCCAGCATTAGCTTCAACCGCACCGTCCGGAGCAGCTGCTCCAGCACTACTGCCCCCGGCTTCCGCACGGGCCCCTGTGCGTGCCCCTGTACCCGCCTCCGCCCGGGCGGCCTCCAGCAGCTGGCCGGCCTCGCCGGAGGTCAGCCGGTCGTGGGCCAATCCCTGCAGCAGGGCTATCTGGTCGGAGCGCTCTTCGATGGCCATCTCCGGCATGCCGGTCTCCTGGTCCCACTGCAGCAGCGCCGAAGTGTGTTCCAGGAGGGCGATCTCCTTGTCAATCTGTTGTAGTTGTTCAAATGCCGTACTCATTCAGACTCCCCTATTCATTCC
>CAZAMY010000515.1:0-2521 GCA_964485995.1 uncultured Sediminispirochaeta sp. | reverse complement strand
CCCCAACTTCTCCCCGCACCGAGAACCATTTTGCCCCCGACCGGGGTTCGATCCCTACAGGTTTTTTTCAATCCGGTCTCGGCCTCATGAGCGCCCCCAGCAAGTCCACAGAACGGGACGGCATGCGCATCAACAAGTACATCGCGCACACCGGCTACTGCTCCCGGCGCGACGCCGACGACCTCGTGGAACAGGGGCGCGTGAAGGTCGACGGGGAGCGGGTGACCGAGCACGGCACCCGCGTCCACGAGGGTCAGACCGTGACCGTCGACGACGAGGTCGTGAGCCTGCGGGCCCTGGAGCACATCCTGCTCAACAAGCCGAAGGACACGATCAGCACCACGGACGACCAGAAAGACCGACAGACCGTGCTCGACGTCGTCGGGGTTCCCGGCGAGAACCCGTCCGGCCTTTTTCCCGCAGCGGCCAACTTACTACATCGGTATGTGGAGCGCGGTAATGGGGATAACTATACTTATTGTCCTGTTTATTACCTATAAGTTCTACTCAAAACAGGCCGGCCTGGACCTGCGTGCATCCGGACTGGCGATGAGCCTGAAAAGTGTCTTAAAAACAATCGGTCTGTCCCTGGTAGTAGTGGTGTCGACCTTCGGGATAGTATTTATCGCCGATTATTTTTTCAAAGTCGACTTCCGGGCCTGGGTTCTGACCGTGCGCACCTTTACCCCGGATAAAATCGCTATAGCCCTGAAGTACGTTCCCCTGTTCCTGCTGTACTATGTTGCCAGTTCGATGGCGGTAAACAGCTTCAACCACTTCAAGCTCTCGAACAGGGAGTGGGTGAATACTGCAGTGGTAGCCGGTTTTACGGCTCTGGGACCGGCGGTGATAGTAGCTATTCAGTACATCACCTTTTTCTCAACCGGTGAGGTGTTTTATACCAGTGTCTCGAACATTATTGGTATCTGGCTCTTCCCGATCGTAGTGATACTGCCGACTGCAGCCGTGGTATCCCGCAAGATCTTCCGGGCAAGCCGCAATCCCTATCTGCCGGGCATCATCATGGGTTTAATTGTAACTATGATGATAGCCAGCAACACACTGACCCAGCTGTAGAATTTCTTCTCTCTAAAGAAAAATTATAAAAAGTAAATCATAAACGGGGGCCCTCGCTGGAGGGCCCCGATTTTTTTGCACTTACTTATTTCACATCAACTTTAATTTGTTTACGTTTTTCTTCTTCCCGTTTGGGCATCGTCAGATGCAGAACGCCGTCTCTCATCTCGGCTTTGGCCTTATCGGCATCAACCGATTCAGGCAGCGATACTGAGCGCTGGAAACTGCCGCTCCAGCTTTCCCGGCGGTAATAGGTACTCTCCCGCTCTTCTTTCTCGTCCTGCTTCTCGCCTTTGATCGTCAGCAGATCACCAGACACCGAGATATCGATATCTTCCTTGTTTACACCGGGCAGATCGCAGCGAATTTCGACATTATCGTCGTTTTCGCTCACGTCGATTGCCGGGGCGAAGCCCTCATCGAACAAGGCCGGTTCGCGTCCGAAATCCATAAGATCGCGGTCAAACAGTCGATTTATCTCGTTCTGCAGTACATCAAACGGGTCTCTCCTGCGTTCAGGAGCATTGCGGTTTCTCCATTTCATCAGACCGTTCATACTCAACCTCCTCCTTTCAGTAAGGTTTTTCTTTTCATTAATACTAGTGCAAGTACCATGCCAAGATATATCACATAAGTAATTATAATAAATATAAGAAATTATATGGAATAAGATGCAATCAGATCCGTTATCTCTACGTCGAATTCCGTGTCAAAATGCATCAGACACGACCCCCGAAATTCGGGCTCACTGTTTACTTTTTACCCACCGACAAGATCCACCGGCTGGGCCGGTGTGTAGATTTTGCATATGGCCCGGGCTGTCGCGCCCGGATAGTGAACAAACACATGGAATTATCCCGGGGAATGTTTTATAGTTTACCCATACATGCAGGAGGTGCGTTATCAAAGTTTATAGTAAATGGGCGAAGGTACTCGCCATAGTAGCCCTGGTGGTCTTTCTGGCAGGCTGTTTCAGCAGCTCCTGGACCATCAGACTCAAGAGTGACGGCTCCGGAACCATCCGGATGGAATACAAAATGGACAAACAGGTAATGGCCATGATCCAGGGTATGGGCGGCGGAGAGACGGCCGTTCCCGAAACCAGCGAAGAGTTTCTGCGCGAAAGCGACCTTGACGAGCTGGCCGCCGCAATGGGCGAGGGCGTGCGCGTCGTTTCGGCCGAACCTCTGCCGGAAAATGGACAGTCATTCGGCTACACCGCCGTGTTCGAGTTCGACGACATCAATACCCTGGCCATCGATCCGATGGAAGGGGCGCCGGAATCATCCGATGACGGGATGGATGCCGAAGCGGAAGAGCCGCCCTTTACCTTCCAGTTTACCCGCGGAGCTACATCCGAGTTGATCGTTTTCATGGATCAAGACAGTGAAGAGGATGAGGAGTTTGACGACGAGGAGTTCGAAGAGATGGAGGACAGCGCGGC
>CAZAMY010000514.1:0-2522 GCA_964485995.1 uncultured Sediminispirochaeta sp. | reverse complement strand
AGTTGCGGAACTATGCCGAATGGGTCTCCCGCAGACCGGAGAGCCCGCCGGCCGAGGAAGACCGGCAGCTGGCTAAGATCTGTCTCGACCAGGCGCTTATGCGGCACGCTGGCCGTCTGCGGCAGGCAGCTACCACCACGGGGACAGTCACCGTGCAGGAGGGCAAGGACCTCTCCGGGATCACCACAGTAATCGGTACAGGCGGGTTTCTCGCCCGCTGTTCGCAGCCGCCCCAGCCGCTGAGCCCGCCGCTCCTCGACCGGGAGGGCTGGGAGCTGCTAATTCCCGGCACTCCGCAGTTCTGGCAGGACAGCGACTATCTCTGGCCGCTGCTGGCAAATGCGGCCCGCATACACCCGGAGGCCGCCTGCCGGCTGGCCCCGGAAGTACTCAGCAGAAGAAGCAGCATAAGGAGCAGCTATGGAGCATGAAACGCGCAAGATACCGGAAGACCGTTTTCTCGCCGAGAGAAATGGAGTGCTCGGGACATGGCCAACCGGCCGGCCCGGCGGGAAGGAACTCTCTCTGCATGAGGGAATCGAATATCAACTGAGCCTTCCCCGGGAGAAGCAGTTTGCGGCGATGCTCTCTGATGGAGCCCGCGATAAACGCCTGCTGCTGCAGCCGCGGGCCGGGGTTGCCTTGCCGGAGGAACATATCGCCCTGCTCCGCTTTCTTCAGGAGGAGGCCGACCTGCTGCCGACTACAATCGACGCCTATACCCGTCAGAACCGGTATGAGGAAGCGGCCCGGGGCATCGAAAAATCTGTAGCCGCCGGGCACTCCCTGCTCAACGGCTTTCCGGCGGTGAATCACGGTGTGGAGCAGTGCCGCCGGGTAACCGAGGCCCTGGACAAGCCGCTGCAGGTGCGCCACGGTACCCCCGACGCCCGGCTGTTAGCTGAGATCACCCTGGCGGCGGGTTTTTCGGCCTACGAAGGGGGTGGCATTTCCTACAACATCCCGTATGCCAAGAAAATTCCCCTGGAACAGTCGATCCGCCATTGGCAGTACGTTGACCGTCTCTGCGGCCTCTACGGGCAGGCTGGTGCGGTTATAAACCGCGAGCCCTTCGGGCCCCTTTCGGGAACCCTGATTCCCCCCTTCATCAGCCACAGTGTGGCAATCCTCGAAGGGCTGCTGGCCCTCGAGCAGGGAGTGAGCTCCATCACCCTCGGCTACGGACAGGCGGGCAACCTTCTCCAGGATATCGCCGCCACGGTGGTACTGCGGGAATTGGGCGAGGAGTACTTTCGACGCGCCGGGTTTGATGATTTTGAACTGACCACCGTATTTCACCAGTGGATGGGCGGTTTTCCAGAGGATGAAGACCGCGCGATGGGGGTTATCAGCTGGGGCGGAATTGCAGCCGCCATGGCCGGAGCGGATAAGGTTATTACTAAAAGTCCGCACGAGGCGATGGGAATCCCGACCAAAGAGGCGAACCTTCAGGGGCTCAAGGGAACTCGGCAGGTAGTGAATATGCTCCGGGAACAGCAGGCGATGAGCGGGGCTGAACTCGACCGGGAAAAAGAGATTATCCGCCGGGAGGTCCGCCTGGTGGTCGACCGCGCGCTGGAGTTGGGTGCGGGAGATCCGGCCCTGGGCGCAGTGCGCGCCTTTGAAGCCGGAGTGATCGATGTGCCGTTTTCACCTTCTATAAACAATGCGGGCAAGCTGCTGCCCATACGAGACAACCACGGAGCGGTACGGATTTACCAGAGAGGGAACGTGCCGCTGGATAAAGAGCTGGAGGAGTTTCATCGGGAGCAGGTTGCCCTGCGCGGACAGGTAGAAAAGCGACACCCCTGCTTTCAAATGGTTATTGACGATATTTACGCCATCAGCAAGGGATACCTTGTAGGCAGACCGAAATAAAACAGGGAGATACACATGAAGATAGTAAAAGCACTTTTTTCCGCCGGAAACAGCGGCTTCTTTTTTGACGATCAGCGGGCTATCAAGGCCGGCGCCGGCCACGACGGGTTTTTCTATACGGGGAAGGCCCGCACTCCCGGCTTTGATACGGTCCGGCAGGCGGGAGAGGCGGTATCCGTCATGCTGCTGCTGGAAGACGGTTCGCTGGCCGAGGGGGATTGCGCCGCCGTGCAGTACTCCGGAGCCGGCGGAAGGGATCCGCTGTTCCTGGCCGAAAGTTACCTGCGGATGCTGCGCACGGAGATCGCTCCTCTGATAGAAGGACGGGAGGCAGAAGACTTCCGTGAAAATGCGACCTTTATAGACCAGCTGGAGATCGACGGGAAACAGCTCCACACGGCTATTCGCTACGGTCTCAGCCAGGCCCTTCTGGATGCTGCGGCCCTGGCCGGCAAAGAAACCAAAACGGAAGTGGTCTGCCGCCAGTGGAATCTGCCTGTCACCCCCACGCCGGTTCCCCTTTTTGGCCAGAGTGGAGACGAGCGCTACACCGCGGTTGATAAAATGATTCTCAAACAGGTGGATGCCCTTCCACACGGACTGATCAATAACGTCGATGAAAAGCTGGGACGCCAAGGGGAGAA
>CAZAMY010000513.1:0-2525 GCA_964485995.1 uncultured Sediminispirochaeta sp. | reverse complement strand
CCCTGGGACTGGCGGCAATTATCTTCATCGTTACGGTGGTGGTAATTACCGTGAGCCTGATGAATCAGGGTCCCCAAAGCGCAGCGTATCCATCTGCCTCTGAAGAGTATCAGGGATCAATGGAGATCCTCTCATGGTACGATATTCCGGAGATCCGGACCCGTACTGCAGATGAGAATGCGTATACGGTAATTGTGGATCCGAAGCTCGGATACGAGAGCGAGAGCAAGAAGATCCAGACCGAACTGATTGCGCGGCGTGAGCAGATTATCGATATGATGCGCCAGTATTTTTCCAAGCGTACAGCTAATGAGCTGACGCCGCAGTATGAAGATGAGATCAAAGCCGAACTGGAGGAGCAGATCAACCGCATGATGAGTACTAAGGGTATTGAAGATATCGTGTTTCTGCAGTTCAACGTGGTAGAGTTTTAACAAGAGGGTGAGGATGAGAATGGTATGAACGAAGTTCTGTCGCAGGATGAAATAGATCAGCTACTCACAGCAATATCAACCGGTGAAATCGAAAGCGAGTCCTCAGCCCCGGCGGCCCAGGACCAGCGGAAGATCAAGATCTATGATTTCAAGCGGCCAGATAAGTTTTCAAAAGAGCAGATTCGTACCGTTTCCATAATGCACGAAACATTTGCCCGGCTTACCACTACTGCGCTCTCTGCGCAGCTGCGGAGCATGGTGCATGTACACGTGGCCTCGGTAGACCAGCTGACGTATGAGGAGTTCATCCGATCGATTCCCAACCCGACTACCCTCGGGATTATAAATATGGATCCTCTGAAAGGATCGGCTATCCTGGAAATTGATCCGGCCATTACCTTTTCGGTGATAGACCGTTTGTTTGGAGGTCAGGGAGAAGGTACCAAGGTAAACCGCGATCTCACCGATATCGAGCAGTCGGTAATGGAGGGGATCATTGTTAGGATCCTCGGCAACTTGCGTGAGGCCTGGAGCCAGGTAATCGATCTGCGTCCGCGTCTGGGTCAGATCGAAACGAATCCCCAGTTTGCCCAGATCGTGCCGCCGACCGAGATGGTCGTTCTGGTAACCCTGGAGACGAAAGTCGGTGAGGTAGAGGGAATGATGAACTTCTGTATTCCTTACCTTACAATCGAGCCGATTATCTCGAAATTATCGGCGCAGTACATGTATTCATCGGTACGCAGTGGAGCCACCACTGAAAACCTGAACATTCTAAAGGATCGACTGTCGAATATTGAGGTGTCGGTAGTGGCTGAAGTCGGCAGTATGCAGCTGACCGTACGGGACGTGTTATCACTGCGACAGGGTGATGTAGTGAGGTTCCCGAATGTACAGACCAAGGATCCGATGACATTGAAGATCGGCAACCGCAGAAAGTTTCTGTGCAGGCCGGGAATTATGGCGAATAAAGTAGCGGTACAGATAACCGAAAAACTGGAAGATATTACGAAGGACGAGTTCGAAGAACTCGTCGCAGAAGAAGGAGAAGAGTAATGAGTGATGGTTCTCTCTCTCAAGATGAAATTGATGCATTATTACAGGGAAGCAGCATGGATCTTGGCGGCCAGGACTCTTCCTCCTCCGGAGGGGGCGGTGAAGCTGGGCTTTCCGATCAGGAAAAACAGCAGTTCGCCCAGATATTAGGACAAATTGTTCAATCTCAGGGTTCCAATCTATCCGGAATGATCGGAGAAACAGTAACCCTGCAGACACCCTCCATTGAGGTTGTTGCGGCTGAAAACGTAGGGCAGAGCCTGCCCGAGAGCCTAGTCGAGGTAAAGATAGATTATTCCGAAGGTTTGAGTGGGTTTCACTCTTATCTGATTCCCGAAGATGCAGCCACGACTATTGCCGGGAAAATGATGGGCCAGAGCGACGTCGAATTGAACGAAGCTGCCCTGTCGGCCCTGGATGAGGCCGGCAACACATTGGCCGGTTCAGCTGCCACTAGTATAGGCGATACCATTGGGGCCACTGTGATGAATTCGCCGGGAAACACTAATAAGGTTTCGAGTGGCGAGGTGCAGGCCCCCAGCGGGCAGGTTGTCAAAGCCACATATCCGCTTACTATAGACAACGAACCGGAGACCACGCTGGTGGAGTTTTTCGAGCTGCCGGTGGTCAAATCTATACTGCAGGCGGCCGGGGGCGGACGTCAGCAGGCGGCTCCTCAATCACAGCCTCAGCAGCAAATGGGCGGCCAGATGGGCGGCGGACAAATGCAGCAGCCCGGCATGGGCCAACAGCAGATGGGCGGTGGCCAGATGTGGGGCGGTCAACAGGCCCAGTTCGGCGGTCAGGCGACGGCGGGAACCCCCGGCATGGGCGGGGCGAATGTACAGGCGGTGCAATTTCCCAACTTGAACCCGCAGTCCGGCGGCAGCGAGCAGGGAAATATCGGTCTGTTGATGGATGTATACATGGAGATGACGGTCGAACTGGGACGAACCCGTCGTCTTATCAAAGATATACTTGGAATGGGCGAGGGTACCATCATCGAGCTGGATAAACTGGCCGGCGAACCTGTTG
>CAZAMY010000512.1:0-2528 GCA_964485995.1 uncultured Sediminispirochaeta sp. | reverse complement strand
CTATTGGCAGAAACGACAATGCTGCGGATAGACTCAGACGACCGGCCAATATCCCAGCTGCGCTGGCGGCGTTGAACAGTGCAAGGTTGCGCGACCGCAGCTCTATGTCCTTGCCGCTGCTTTCGCTCATCAGCGACATGGCAATCGGATTAAAGCCGGCCTCGAAAAAGGCGATTGCCCCGGCAATAAACAGGAACATGGCCGGAAGACTAAGAAACCCGTACAGCGGATACAACAATACCGCAACCACGCCGATCAGCAGCAACAGTCTACCGCGAAGTCCGCTTGCATCGGCAATTTTTCCCCATAACGGCGAGGTAATCGACTGCATACCGCCGGTAACCGCCGCCAACATGCTGATCAGCACTAGTGAAGCCCCCAGCTCGCGTAGACGGTACTGTAGCACCATGGCAAAGGCCATCAGGGTCATCATGCGGAAAAAACTGGCAATGAGGAGCAAATGCTTTTGGCGGGTGTTCATTCAACCCCTGTTCGGCGTTCAAATTGCAAAATGAGACGCCGGAGATACCCGTTTTCCCCGTGATACGCCTGTACGTAATCCGGCTCGGGTGCAACTGTGTCCTTGATGGTGAGCAGCTGCTCTATTGTTGTCTTGGGATCAACCGTATAGCCGGCTTCCGAAAGGGTCTTGATACCGGCCGCCGCAGCTCCGAGGGCCGCACCGATTGCACCGATAGTTACCACTTCGCAGTTCCACAGAGCGGCAATACGTCTGAGAATTTCTCGGCTGCCCGTTGGGCCTCCGGTGACATACAGTCGATTCTGAGAATTGCCTTGGGAGCCTCCGGCAAAGCTGCTGCTGTAGTAATACAGCAAGGCCAGACTCGAATCTATGATTCCCGAATAGTCGTGGGCTAAGTCGGCGGGGCTGTCTTCATACCGCTGCAAGGGAATCTCCGGCGATACTGGGAAGGATTCCCGGTAGGGCTGCCAAAGAAGCAGGCTGCTGCCGGGCTGGCTCGCTGCTAGCGCCTTCTCGGCTGCCGCGTATTCGCTCTTGTTTAGATGGTACATTGCGCGAACCCGGTCCCAGACCAGCGCGCCGTTGGTGCGGCAGCCGAACATGAAGGGCCGGCCGAGCCCGTCGTACATCGAATTGGCAAACCCGTTTTCATCTACACCCGGTGCTTCACAGGACACCATATGTACGAAACTGGTTCCCAGGCTCAGTAAATCCTGCGGCAGCATGACCTTGGTCTGCGGGTTGTCGCCGGAACCGGCGGCAATCCTGCACTCCGGCGGCAGACCGAAGCGCTTCTGAAAGTAGGCTGCGATGGTTCCGACCGGCGCATAGGGCTCGGTCAGAGTGGGCAGCTTCTGCAGTAATCCCGTCGTCCCCTCCGGCAAACCCACGGCCGCCGCGTGGACAAGAGTCTGGTCCCACTGTTTCTTACGGTAGTTGAGCAGGCTGGTTCCGCAGGCGTTGCCGTAATCGCAGGCTACATCCGCCCGGCCACTGAGCACCGCCGCAACAAAGGTGTTGAGCAGGAGGATGCGGGCGGTCTGGCGGTACTCTTCTGGAAAATGACGACCCACCCGCCTCACTACCGCTCCGGTAAAACGCAGGGGGCTGTCCGAGCCCGAAAGCTGAATCATCTCCGCCCGGCCGCCGACCGCTGTGCGAAGATGCTCCGCCTCGTCGCCGGTATCGCTGGTCATCCAGATTGGTGCGGTCTGGTACGAGTAGATATCCCCCAACAGCTGCGCAAGCCGGCTGATCGGTGGGGCAGCGTCCTCAGAAGACTCAAGTGAGCCAGGCGCGTCCAGTACGCCCAGTGCGGTGTCGAAATTGTGGTTCAGATATACGTGGCCGTGCTGCTGAGCCGAGACAGTGACGACCGCAATGCGTGCCATCGGCACTGCGTCGCGCTGCATA
The DNA here is from genome assembly GCA_964485995.1 of uncultured Sediminispirochaeta sp. GTDB lineage: Bacteria > Spirochaetota > Spirochaetia > DSM-16054 > Sediminispirochaetaceae > DSBN01. The sequence continues at coordinate 631 of CAZAMY010000512.1, read as the reverse complement.
TCTTCACACAGCGCTTCCAGCGCCGTCAGAAACAGGGCCGGCGGTTGGTCGGCTTCGCCGCGCCGCCGGGGAGGAACCAGAAAACTCTGGTAATCAATCCCGAATCCCTGTAGGCGGGCGTCCGTGACATACGACAAGGAGCGCTCGTACACCACCTGTCCCTGCTGCGGGTCTACCACTACCCCGGTGATGCTCTGGGTGCTCAGATCTATTCCCAACGAGAGGGGCTGTTCAACCCGGCCGGCCTTCTCTGGATGCATCGCTTACTCCGTAATGGTCAGATAGCGGTTCACAATAGCCTCCAGCATCTCTTGTCGGCCGGATACATTGCGAATCTGGTCGTGGTGGTGTGCATATTCGGCAAGACTGTTGAAATTAGCATTTCCATCCACAATCTGTTTGCCAATGCCCCCCGAGTAGCTGCGGTAGCGCTCCTCGACAAAGTCGCTCAGTACCCGGTCTTTCAGCATTTTGTGGGCTATCTTCAGGCCACGGGCGAAGGCGTCCATACCGGCGATGTGGCTGTAGAACATGTCGTGAATATCGATGGAAGAGCGGCGGTACTTGGCATCGAAGTTGAGCCCGCCCGGCTCGAGTCCTCCGTTCTGCAGAATTTCGAGCATGGCCGCCG
>CAZAMY010000511.1:0-2530 GCA_964485995.1 uncultured Sediminispirochaeta sp. | reverse complement strand
TTTTCGGGACGGATCCAGGGCCGGCTGCGGCGGGAGCGGGTGCCAGTGCCGGTACTGTGTGCCGGCGGCGGGCTGGATGTGCTGCTGACGGGACGACGGATCCGCGGGTTTTACGCCGCCATCAAGGCCTCGGAGAAGCGGCTGCGGATGTATCCGGACGGGCGCCATCTGCTGATGAACGACGTGGTCAAGCAGCAGCTGTTCGAGGATATTCTGCGTTTTATCGGGGATTCCGAGCGGGTCTGAGGGGTGGATTGGGCGACGGGAATGTGCTGCCGGCGGGCCCGGCCGCCCACAGCCGCAGAAAAGGAGACGGGATGTATTCGAAGTATCTGTACTACCGGTTTTTCGAGGGGCCGAAGGGCGTGCAGCGCGCGCTGTTGCTCTGTGTTGGCATCTACGCCATGTGGTTTGCCGCCACGGCGATCGAGGGTCTGCTGATAATAGAAGGCGAGCCGGTAGGCTTGCTGGAAGATTACGGGGCCTATGCCAACATTATCGGGCTGTTTTTTATTACTATCCTCACTCGGAAATTTCCGGAGTTCTTCAGAAGGACCTTCAAAGGCGGGCAGAACGGCTTCGATTTCGAGGGCGGCATCTTCAAGTCGGTGGATTTTAACGAGCGGTATTCCAGAGATGAGTATATCCGCGACGTAGAGTACTTCGAGAACGTGCTGAGCCTGCGGCACAGGAAGGCGCGGATTTTCTATTTTGTGGCCATTGGGATCGGCGCTGCGGCCAACATTCTGACACAAATCAACATTCTTACCACCGATCAGATGCAGGGCTGGGCTATCCAGAACACCTATCCGCTGTCGGCAGCTGCCCAGATGATCCAGAACGTGATTACCTGGTGGTTCTTCTGGGCCGAAACCGGTTTCATCCTGCTGACCAATATGTGGGCGCTGATCTACCTGGTGCAAAAGCTGGCTAAGCACGATGCATTTATCATTTCGCCGGTTTCCAAAGACAAGGCCGGCGGGCTAAACCTGATATCGCACTACTGTCTGCATTTTGTGCGCATCCTGTTCTTTCCGCTGCTGTTCCTGTTGGCTTTTACACTGCTGTTCGACTTTAAGTTCGTGGTAACGGCGGCGATACTGGGATACACGCTGTTTCTGGTGCTGGTATTCGTGCTGCCGCTGGTGAAAATTCACGGTGCCATGAAGCGCTGCAAGAACCGGGAGCTGCTGGAGTTCGAAAACATCTTTAAACAGTACTACACCGATCTGCGCGACCTGTTAGAAGACGAGCACCGCCTGGACAGTGAAGAGGTCGAGCAGTTGAGCTCGAAACTGCTCAATATTCAGAGCATCTTCGAGCTGATTAAAAAACAGCCGGTGTGGCCGTACGACCTGAGCCTGCTGAGCCGCTTTTTCTCGATTATCCTGCTGCCGATCATCTTGCTGCTGATTGAACTGGTGACCAACGCCGACAGCATTCTGTACAACCTGGACAAACTGTTTTTCTTCTTCGGCTGAAGTGCTACACTGAGAGCACCAATTTTCGAACAAGCACACGCGCAGGAACACCGTGACTATCGCAATCGTCCACGAAATATTCTTCCCCATCACCAACGGCGTCCTCACCAGCAGCATCGCCCTCGGGCGTGCGCTGCAGCAGCGCGGACACCGAGTAGTGTTTATCGCGCCGGCCTGGAGGGCCTTCCGTGGTTCAAAGGTTGAGGGAATTGAGGTTGAGTATGTGCCGAGTATCCCGGCCGGGATTTACCCCGGCATCCGGCTGACCTGGCCGTTTTCGCACCGGGTGCTGCGTGTGCTGCAGCGGCGTGGGGTGGATGTGGTGCACCTGACCGCCCAGGGTACCCTGTCGTGGAGCTGTCTGCGGGCCGCCCGCCGGCTCGGCCTGCCGGTGGTGAGTACTTTGCATACGCTTATATTCGAGCCCGAGTACCTGCGCTATGCTGCCCGCCTGCTCGGCCCCCTCAGTGCAGCGCGTATGGCCCCGATCTCCTGGCTGCAGCGCCTGGCGTGGGCACTGGTGCGCTGGTTTTTGCAGCATAGTGATACTGTAACTGTACCGAGCCGGTATGTGTGCCGGTTGATCGAGGAGAATTGCCCCGGGGTGCGACCGCTGCACCTGCCGAACTGTGTGGGGGTGAGGTGCGCCTCTGGGGCGGCCGGTGGCTGTTTAGCCGACGGAGCGGCGGAGCGGCTGGAGAGGAAGCCCAGCCCAACGCCGCCTGCCGGTGGCCCGGAGCCGGATTTGACCACAGAGCCGCCGGCAGTAAAAACATTCCTGTATGTCGGCCGGCTGGGGAAGGAAAAATTGGTGGATGTGCTGCTGGAAGGATTTTACTTGGCCTGGCAGCAGGATCAGCAGCTGCGGCTGGTAGTGGTGGGCGACGGGCCAGAGGCGGCTGTGTACCGGCAGCGGGCCCGACAGAAATTTGCCAAAGTGTGGGACCAGGACGGGGATGTAGGTGTCGCAGAAGACACTGGGCGCACTGTAGCCCGCACACACGGGGCAGCGGAGAGAGAGACGACGGCCCCGGTGCGGTTCACCGGCC
>CAZAMY010000510.1:0-2530 GCA_964485995.1 uncultured Sediminispirochaeta sp. | reverse complement strand
TGGAACTTAATTCCACATTGTAGAAGCTCAGTTATGCCGTCGGCGCTTATTCGGAAGCTCTCCCCACATGCTTCGCACCGCCACCCGACAGATAAAACTCCCGCTGAGTAAACATGGGCCACTCCTTCCACAGGATAAAGCCGGCCAACAGCAGACCCAGCACGGTCTGGATCAACCGGGTCTCCAGGCTCATCTGAAACAGCTCCCCGGACAGGTTGCCGAAGTAGTGGATAAGAATAGCTGTGAGGGTACTGCGGCCGGTGCGGTAGTACACCCAGCTCATGATGATGCTGCCGGGAAAAAACGCCACCACATAAGCTATTAAAGCCGGCGGGTATTCGAGCAAGCCTTGCTGAAAAGAGCCGGGCATAAAGTGCAGCGGCAGGTGCCACAGCCCCCAGAAGGCCGCCAGCACCAGGCTCGCCTCCAACAGGTTCATACTGGTTCGTAGTGCATCCAGCCCGTAGCCTCGCCAGCCGAGCTCCTCGGGCAGCGGGCCATATAACAGAGTCATTAGCAGAAATACGAGCGGAGCTTCGGCGACATATCCGGAAAGTCTGAATTGCTCCAGACTCCCGCCCCATCCGGTTGATAGCAAGATGGCGGCCACGTTAATAAGCAATTGAAAGAAGATAATACAGACCTACCAGGGTCCACAGGGGAATCCAAGTGATGGCAAAATCAATAGCAAAGAACAGCCAGGGCCGGTAGCGGATAGGTGTGCCACTCGGCTCCCCGCGCTTTTCCTCCCCCGCGCAGGATGCGGCAACCAACTCAGAGCGGCTGCTTTGCTTTGAACTGTATAGGAAGTTCATGTGCGTCCTCCTTATGGTGTATGTACACACCCAAGGTACACCAGAGGGGTTACAACAAAAATCCGGAATTCTACGTATTTTGTACAGGGATAAAAACGAGGCAGAAACACGTAGTGCCCGCGAACGGGCACTACAGAAAAAACAATAAGTGGGGAGGGTTTTTCGCTATGGCCGGCACTACTTGCGGGTAGTATAGGTACCCTTCAGACCGTAGTTGTCGGCCAGATGGGCTATCAGGTTAAAGGCAACCTGCTGGGCCTTAGACGAATCGATTTCGCCGTTCATTCCCACCACCCGGTTGCGGGGAAAGAAGCAGGCGGCGTACACAATCGCCTCGTCGGTAGCCACTTCGTAGTAGCTGTTGTTCAGGGCGCAGTACTTCCCGCCCAGGTAGAAACCCTGCTGCGGAATGTAGCTGCCCTCTTTGACAAACTCGAAATCGATATTTTCTTTGCTGTTCAAATCTTCATGACAGACAAAATTTATTTTGTAAGTGATCTTCATCTCTGCACTCCTTTTCTTTTTGCCGCCGGCTGGCGGTCGAGCAAGCCGGCCCGGCCGAACACCGGCACTACCGGCCGGCTGGCGACCCAGTCGGTCGTCGGCCCGGCCGGCGGACTAAGCCAATCCGGCGCCAGCCGGCAGAGCCCTATCCCCGGAACTCCCGGTTGTAGGGCTTGCCCAGGGCCAAGGGGCCCAGGTTGCGGCCCTTGTAGGTTAACGCCAACACCAGAATTACCAGTACATACGGGGTGGCGACGGCAATCTCGTAGGGAAACTCGATGCCGTATACCTGGATCGAACGCTGTAGGGCGTGGGCCATGCTGAACAGCAGGGCGCCCCACATTACGCCGGTCGGTTTCCAGCGGCCGAAATAGACCAGGGCCACCGCGATAAAACCGCGGCCGGCGGTCAGGTTGTCGGCAAACATCTGTGCCTGCCCAATGCTCAGGTAGGCGCCGGCCAGTCCGGACATCACGCCGCCCAGGGTTACACACTGGTAGCGGATGCGCTCGACACTCACACCCAGGGTGTCGGCGGCCTGCGGAGTGGTTCCCACCGCGCGCACCTTCAGCCCCCAGGAGGTCTTGAACAGCACATAACTGGCCACCGGCACCAGCAGGAAGGCCAGGTACACCATCGGGTTCTGGTTAAACAGAATCTGTCCGATAATGGGAATGTCCTTCAGTACCGGTACGGAGATCTTGCCAATACCGTCGATGTTGGTAACCCCGCCGACATATACCCGAAAGAGGGTACCGGATACCCCCCAGCCAAACATGTACAGTCCGATGCCGGAGATACCCTGCTGCGCTTTGAAGGTTACGCTGACCAGAGCCATCAGCAGGCCCATCAGGCCGCCGATTGCCATGGCGGCTAAAATGCCCAGAAGCGGGCTGCCGACCATGTACACCACGTAAAAGCCGACGAAGGCACTGAGCATCATGATTCCCTCGGTGCCCAGGTTGAACACGCCGCTGCGCTGGTTGAACATCTCGCCCAGGCTGGCAAAGAGGAGCGAGGCACTCAGGGGAATGCCGCTTATGATAACACCAATGATTATTTCGAATATCATGCTCGTCCTCCTTCCGGGTCGCGCTCGGCCTCTTTACCGCCGCCGAGCAGCTTGAACACCTTGTTGCGCATTTTGGGGTTACGCAGGAACAGGTTGCTGGAGACTATCGCCATAATAATCAGCCCCTGGATAGACAGTA
>CAZAMY010000509.1:0-2533 GCA_964485995.1 uncultured Sediminispirochaeta sp. | reverse complement strand
TGCGAGGGTGCTGGGCGAGGCCGGGCTGGAGAAGACGGTGGTGCTGACCGGGGCGATGGTGCCGTATGCGGTGCAGCGCTCGGATGCGGTGTTCAACTTCGGCTTTAGTGTGGCGGCGGTGCAGCTGCTGCCGGCGGGGGTCTACGTGGCGATGAATGGGCGGGTGTTCCCCTGGGACAACGTGCGCAAGAACAAGGCCGAGGGGCAGTTCGAGCGGGCCGGGTCGGATGCAGCGAACGGCGCCGCTCGCTCTGAGAGCTGAGAGTTGAGGCCCGCCTGACTCACGAAAGGCTGTAGCTGCCCTCCATCAGGGTGGTGTCAGAGTACTCTTCCAATACAGATCTGTTTTTTATTGCATATCTGCTGCGCTCTTTTTTCAGCGCCCCGGCTTCGACCAGTTTGGTGTGGATGCGGGAGAGGTGCCGGTAGCTGGTGCCGAGCCACTCGCTGAGCTCCTGCAGGTTGCGGGCCTGCACTTTTGGATCGGTATGGGTCAGGTAGTATGCGGCCACCCGGGCGACCAGATCGTAGCTGGTGTTGATGGCCTCGGCGATGGAGTTACGCTCAAGTTTCTCCGCCAGCATCCGGCCCAGCGAGAAGAGCAACGGGCTGTTTACATCCGAATTGCGGCGAACGGCATCCATGGGAATGGCAGTGGTCCGGCAGGCGCTGAGACACTGGACGGCGCAGGTGGTGTTGCCGCCGGTAAAGAACTCCAGGTCGCCGATAACTGCTCCGGGCTGGTAAATGCGGAAGAGGAAGCGCTTGCCATTGTACAGCGGCAGGAAGACCCGCGCCCGGCCGCGGGTGAGGAAGTGCATATATTCGATCGGTTCCCCGGCGTGACAAATGTAGTCCCCCTTCTGCCAGTTGTACTCCTTGAGCACATGGGCGCGCTCGGAGTCTATGTAGTGGCCGAGATAGGGAAAATACTTTGTTACCGGTTCGTATGACATATGTCCTCCATTATTTAAATAATAGTATGTATACTCGGAAAATCAAGATGAGAAAAGGGGGCAGAGCCGACCTTATGGAAATTTTTGTTTCACTGGGCTGCGGCGGACTGGTTGCACTGATGGTGCAGTACAGCGGCCGGCTGCAGGCTTTGCTGGGACCGGCGGCGGCACTACTGGTGCTGCATGTGGTGGGGCTGGTGACGGCCTATGGGTACGGCTGGATCAGACCGGCCGGTGGTGATCCGGGGTTTGACCGCCGCCGGGCGCCGTTCTGGTTTCTGAGTGCCGGGATTCTGGGAATTGCGGTGGTGTACATCAATATGGAGGTGTTTGTACAGGCGGGGTTGTTGCTGGCACTGGCTGGAACCCTGGCTGGACAGACCCTGGGGGCCTACGTTGTAGAGATGACGCCCTGGAACCGCACTGGTCAGGCGCCCTTGATTCAGCGGGCCATGGTGATCGGTCTGATTGTGCCCGGATCGGTACTGATAGGGATTCAAAGCGGAGCTGGCGCCGGTTTGATAGTAGCGGCGTTCGTGCCGGGCTTTATTCTGGTGGTGCAGTCCATGTTCAACAGCTATAACTCGAGCCGCTGGGGGCACAGCCGGATGCTGGTGCTGGTGCCCTTGAATCTGGTGGCAGGAAGCTTGTGGGGGGCGAGTGGGCAAGGTACTGGTGTTCTCAGCCAGCTCGGCAGCGTGCCACCGCAGGTGATATTAGGCGGGGGTGTGCTGGGAGTGATAGTGGTCGGCACGATTACCTATCTGCTGAAGAGAAGCTCCCCGGTCAGGACTTTTCTGGGGCTGTATACCGGGCAGCTGGGCCTCGGCGTAGTGCTGGATGCGCTGCAGGCACAGAGGATCGCCCCGGAAAAGCTGATCGGGGTTGCCCTGGTTGCAGTGGGCTTGGCGGCCGGAGAGCTGAGGGTGTTCAGGAGCCGGCTGCAGGCGGGCCGGGAGGAGCTGTGAACCGGCCGAGGAATAGATAAGCTCCCCGGCCTGAGCTGATTTTATCTGTCTTCCGGGGTGAAGCAGCAGTAGCCGATGAGGTCGCAGCGCTGTTTGATCTCCTTCCACTCCCGCTCGGATACGGCGTTCAAGGCCATCTGGTAGATGATGGTGTCCTCTTTGAAAATGTGGTCCTGCAGTCCTTCCACCAGCTTCGGGCCAATTTCCAGCAGCTCGCGCTTGAACTCGGCGAAGTCGGGGCGGTCAGCCTCGGCAGGGGTAGATGCAGCGGCATCCGGTGAGGTGTGGGGCGCGACCGCCTCAGCTATGTTGGCCAGCTCCTGAATCCGTTCTTTGATGGGCCAGAACTCCTCGTGGTCCATCACCATGATCGCAGGCGGTTCCTGGATGCCGTGGGCCCTGAGAAACGGAAAGAAGGCCTTTTCCTCGCGCCGATGGTGCTTCTCCGTTTCCAGGAGAGAATCAGCGAACTCCGCGAGCTCCTCATCGTACATTTTCATCTCCCCGTAGGACTCCGCCACGGCCGCGACCGAGGCTATTTCTTCGAGACGCTCGAGAAAACCGAGTATTTCTTTGTGCTCCTCCATCATCGTGTGTACGGGGTGGGGC
>CAZAMY010000508.1:0-2542 GCA_964485995.1 uncultured Sediminispirochaeta sp. | reverse complement strand
ATGGCTACACCGTGTACTCCGACCTGAAAGAAAGAGGCATTCTGGTTCGCTATTTTAATCATACCGGTATTACGGGGTTCGTCCGCATTACTATCGGGACCCGGGAACAGATGGACGCTTTACTATCGACTCTTGATTCGCTGTATTCAAAGTAGGGGGAAGTTATGAAAAAACTTTTGCAGGACCGCATGATAGTTCAAACCGGAGATATCACCTCAATCGAGGTAGATGCCGTTGTCAATGCCGCCAACTCGAGTTTGATGGGCGGAGGTGGTGTAGACGGTGCGATTCACCGACGCGGAGGTTCGGACATCCTCCGGGAATGTAAAGAGATCCGCCAACATCAGTATCCCGAGGGGCTCCCAACCGGCAAAGCAGTCATTACGGGAGCAGGGAAGCTGCCTGCCAAGCACGTCATTCATACGGTCGGACCGGTATGGCACGGGGGGAATCAGGATGAGGATCAGCAGCTGGCCTCCGCATATACCAATTCGCTTTCCATTGCAGCCGAGACAGGTCTGAAGAGCATCGCTTTTCCGGCCATCAGTACCGGAGTCTACGGTTTTCCGAAGACCCGTGCTGCCGCTATTGTGTATCATGCCATCCGGGAATTTCTCGAACATCACAGCCTGCCGCGAGAGGTATATCTGGTGTTTTTCAGCAGCGACGACGAACAGGTGTTCCTGGAAACACTTCACACCAATAATCTGGAGTAAAGAGTGTCGCTCAACTGGAAAGAAATCGATCTCATCTTAGAGGAGCTTCAGCTCGAACACAGCTCCATCCAGAAAATTCGGCAGCCCGATTTCAAAACTCTGATTCTCGATCTGTATGCTCCCGGAAACCGGCAGAGTCTGTACATCTCGTTAGCCCAGGGAAAGACTAGACTCCACCGTCTGCAGTCTCCGGTCAAAAATCAGGTTCCACTGCAGCGATTTGCCCAATTTTTGCGCTCGAGGATAAAGGGCGGAAAAATAACTGCTGCCGAACAAATTGCCGGCGAGCGGATAGTCTGCCTGACGATACAGCGTGCAGGTGAGACGACTTTCCTGTATCTGCGCATGTGGGGAGGAGCGGCCAATATTATTGCAACCGACACCGATCACAGCATCCTGGATGCTTTTTACCGCCGGCCGAAACGGAAGGAGATATCGGGCGAATACTTCAATCCATATGAATTGATTGAATCAACTAAAAACGGCAGTACAAGTGGAGCTGAGAAGAGCAGGCAGTTCACAGTGCGCGAATACCCCGCGTCGATGAGTTTCAACGAGTTTGTTGAGCAGGAGTATTTTACCCGCGAATTGGATCAGAGCCTGAACACTCTAACCGAACGGGCCGAAGCCCTGCTGAACAAACAGCTCTCGAATATAGACACAAAGCTGGAAGAGTTGCAGAACAAGCGCTATGAGAGCGAGGCACTTGAGGGGCTCAAACAGACCGGCGACCTCATTATGGCAAATCTGCATCAGATCGAGACAGGGTCGCAGTGGGTGCGGATAAACGATTTCTACCATGAGAATGCACCGGTCGAGATAGAATTGAACCCCAATCTGAATCCACAACAGAACGGTGAAGCCTACTACGAGAAATACCGCAAAGCAAAACGTCAGCGGGCACATTTGGAAGAGGAGCTGGAAAACCTCGCACAGAACCGCCGCCAGCTGCAGAGCAGAACAGAGCAGATGGTAAAAATAGAAGATCCTGAACAGCGCCGGCAGGCTCTGCAGGATTTTATCGATGAGTACAGCCCCAAGAAGGGAGAAAAACCGTCCTCTACAACCCCCGGACTGCGATTTCAATCCGGTCCATTCACCATCCTCGTAGGACGCACCGCCAAGGAAAACGACGAACTGCTGCGCCGATATGTTCGCGGCAATGATTACTGGCTGCATACCCGCGACTATCCCGGAGGGTATGTGTTTATCAAATATATCTCGGGGAAATCTGTACCTTTAGAAACCCTGCTCGATGCAGCCAACCTTGCTCTCCATTATTCCAAAGGTCGTTCATCCGGCAAGGCCGAACTGTACTATACGCAAGTCAAATACCTGCGCAGAGCCAAAGAGGGCAGGCAGGGACTGGTTATTCCCACCCAGGAGAAAAACTTGTCGATTGAACTGGATGAGGAGCGGGTCCAGCGCTTACTGAAAATGGATTGAAAGAGATGAGTAAGTACGAGATAATGTACCCATGAAAGCAGACTCCCAAATTCGCCAGCCCATTGTGAGTGGCATTTTTTACCCGGAAGACCCACATGATCTGAAAACCCTTCTCAGTGAACTCGGTCAGCAGGCAAAAACCGATGAATTGACTACGATTGAGCCGGAAGACGATCAGCTGCGGGTGCTGCTGCTGCCACACGCCTCTTACCAGCACATCGGAGGCTATCTTGCCCGCGCATTTACCTGCATTCCCCGGCCTGAGAAAATCACCCGTGCTATAGTAATTTCATCCGTACATCGTGAGAACGAAGATGCGGTGCTGCTTCCGGAATTTACCACATTCTACTGCCCCCTGGGCGCAGTAGATGTAGACATCG
>CAZAMY010000507.1:0-2543 GCA_964485995.1 uncultured Sediminispirochaeta sp. | reverse complement strand
TCTCGATTTGCAGCCGAGACGGGGCTGCACAGCCTGACCAACTATGAGACGTACAAGGCGTTGTGGTCGGCGCACAACGATGGAAACTACTTTGAGCTGGCCCACTCGCTGGAGCGGAACTGCGGGCTGGTACTCTATAACTTTGCGGATAATCACGATGTGGACCGGGTGGCTTCGAAACTGGAGGATCCGCGGCATCTGTTTCCGCTGTATGCGCTGCTGTTTACCATTCCGGGGATTCCTTCGATATATTACGGCAGTGAGTTTGCCATCGAAGGGCGCAGGGAGGCGCATTCGGATGCGGCTCTGCGGCCGGTGTGGAAGGATGTGTTGCGGCGCCGGGAAGCGGCGGCCAGCGCCCCAGGTGAGGTGTCTGGAGCAGGTGGCAGCGGGGATCAGCCGGCGGCCGAACTGAGCACCTTTATTGCAGAACTGGCGGCGGTGCGCCGCTGCTCGACAGCCCTGCGAGAAGGCGGCTACCGCCGCCTGTATCTGGATAATCGCATAATTGCCTTTGAACGAGCTACGGAGGAAGACCGGGTTGTAGTGGTTGTCAGCTCTTTAGGCGAGCAGACCACAGTTTCAATACCTGTTGAATCCGACAGTTCAGCTGCAGAGGATATGTTCCGGCGGGGAACCTTTTTTCCGGTGAAAGACGGTGCCCTGCAGCTTAGCCTGCCTGCATATGGAAGCTTGGTGCTCAGTTTGTGATAGGGCGGCGGTACGGGTTCATTTATGTCCACAAGGCCGAGGACCCGATGCCAAAAGGACCATGACCGTTTTGAAAACCACCCCGCTTCGGCCGCTGTAGAGCCTCGTGCGGGCTTTCCCACCAGATATACTTTTTTGCGAAATCAAGTAAGATATCCCGATGTGTCTCTCCCAATGATTTCTCATCCATAATTTCAGTATATCAGTTTTTGCCAACCCTTCGGCGTTTCGGGCGTATACTACTAGTAGAGGCGTAGTGTGGATTTTGAGCAAATTTGGCAACGGTTCTATGCACCACTGGTAGTGTTTTGCGCTCATTTTAACGGCGTACGGAACAGCGGGGTGCTGCAGCCCGAGGATCTCGCGCAGGAGGTGATGCTCAAGGTGTTTACCCACATCGATGCGTACGACCGGAACTATTCTATGGCGACCTGGGTGTATAGGATTGCCCGTAACCACTGCATCGATGCGGCGCGAAAGGCAGCTGCGGCAGAAGGCAGAGCTCTGTGCGGAAATGAGCCGGGCCGGGAAACCGGGCCGGAGCTTGATGCTGAACGGAAGGAGCTGGAGATGTTGATCGATGGGTATCTGACCGGGCTTGAGGATACTGACCGGCACATAGCTTTTTTACGTTTCAGTGAGAATCTGCAACTGCGGGAGATTGCCCGTATTCTGGAAATGCCGGTCGGTACAGTGAAATACCATCTTCATCGGATCAGGAACGGATTGCGGTTCGAGTTGAAGGAGGCGGGGTATGCGTAGGGAAGACAAAATTCTCAAAGAGTATTTTAGAGCTAAGGTCCGCCGGGTAGAGGTCAGAAAACTACCTGCAGCAGAGCCGGTGGTTACGAACTGCCACAAAGAATTTCGAGCCGGAGGCGTGCCCGGCAGAGTTGGGTCGTTCTGGGCAGATCTTCTGGGGTTTGCAGCGCTGGCGGTGATTGTGCTGCTATCGCATGTAGTAACACTTCCGCCTCCGACGCTGGCAGTGAGGACGGGGGAAGCGTACCAGAAGTACCTGCAGCAGCCTTCTGCGCTGCGGGCACATACACAGACCTTTGTGAACTCTTTGAAAAGCTATTTTGGGGAGGAGTAAGTGATGAGAGTGAGAAGTTTCATAATTTCGTTGATATTCGCGGTGGCGGTGATAGCCTCGATGGTCGTATTTGCCGGAGCCTCGGGAGCTTTGTTTGTGAATGTGCCGGCTTTTATGGTAGTGGTTCTGATGCCGATTGTACTTCTACGGGCGAGCTTTTCATTTAACGAAATGGGGGTGTATTTCCGTCTGGTTTTCCGTCTGACTGAATCCCAAGAAACCGGCAGCAGCATTAGCCGCAGCAGCGGTCACAGAACCGCTGAAATCAAACAGGCGGTGCTGTTTTTCAAGGCTATGCGGAGCTATCTGCTGAGTGCCGGCTTCATTGGCGGCATGGTCGGCACCATCACTATGCTGGCCGACCTGAGTGATACGAGCCGTGTGGGCTTCGGCGCAGCATTGGTACTGCTGACGATTCTGTACGCGTTAGTTGTATCGACGCTGCTGGTTTTGCCGCTGTGCAGCAGTTTGGAGAAGCAGCTGTCGGCTCTGGAGGCCGGCGACTGAGCGGGAGCTGCAGTAGGGTGCCGCTTCAACCGCTCCACCCTCAACCCTAATCGGCCGGTACTACTTCGAACTGGCCCATCATGCCGGCGTCTTCGTGTTCGAGCAGGTGGCAGTGATACATGTAGATGCCGGTGTAGTCTTCGAAACGCTTGATGATGCGGACAGTATCACCCGGCCAGAGCAGCACTGTGTCCTTCCAGCCGGCCTCATTGGCCGGCGGCGCCTGGCC
>CAZAMY010000506.1:0-2550 GCA_964485995.1 uncultured Sediminispirochaeta sp. | reverse complement strand
TACTACGGCAGCGGCCGATTCTGGGTGAAGGGCTGGATGCTGGCATATCTGTGCGTACCGCCGGCACTCCTAATGTATACCAAGTCACTCACCGAAGCACACCAGAATCCGCCCTTTCTTCATCCGGTAGATATGGGGGTTGCCGCCGTTGGCATACTGCTATTTTTCGAAGGGTCACTGCTGAAGCAGGTATATGTAGAGCATGCGTGGTCCTATGTTCCCGCCGCCAGTAACTGGCTGCTGGCCTACGGAGGCTACTTCTTTTTTAGACTCTTGATTTTCTTGGGACACACCAGTCGAATAGCCCTGGCAAGTCCTGGGGCGACGGCTTCCGGAGGAGCCCAGCCGGGAACCGGCAGCCCCCTGTCTTCACGAAAACAGCTGTGGTTCTTAACTACAGCCGTTGCGTTGCTGCTTCCGGCTGTAGATCTGTTCACAATGCTCGGCATCTCCGTGTACCCTTTCGGCTTTCTCGGATATCTGATCCTCTACACTCTTCTGCTCTTCGGCAGTTCACAGTTCTTTTTTCTTGAGATGAACGTCGCGCTGGCTGCCGATCGGATCATCCACACAATGCCCGACCCTCTCCTGGTCTGCGACCACCACGGAGCTATAAAGGTAGTCAATGATGCATTTACCGCTGTGTTCGGTTACGATCAGAGTAAGTTGATCGACCGGAAACTCAGTGAGTGTCCCAATTACAACCAGATGGGAACCCTCATGGAGCTGTTGAACACGGAGAATAACGGCTCTGTTGAAACAAGCCTCTACGACTGCGACAACAATCTGTTCCCGGCCCATATCTCTGCCTCACATCTCTTCAACCGCGACGGCTCGCTGTCTGGCACTATTTTTGTCATTCAAGATGTGCGGGAGTACCGGCGCATAATGAATGAGATAGAAGAGCTGTACCACAAGACTGAAGAAGAGGTTGAACAACGCACCACGCAGCTGCAGGAAGCAAACCGCTCGCTCAAAGCCGAAATTGCCCGCAGAGAGCAGATAGAGGAAAAACTGCGGCACACCGCATTTCATGATGCCCTTACCGGACTACCTAACCGTGAACTCTTTACTGAACATCTGCAGCACGCGTTTAACAAATACAAGCACCGCGGAGGAATGACATTTGCCATTCTTTTTATCGATCTGGACCATTTCAAATTCATAAATGATACCTACGGCCACATTGTCGGCGATTTTGTCCTGAAAGAGACGGCCAGTAGACTGCATGACTGCATGCGCGACGTCGATACGGTTGGACGTTTGGGTGGAGATGAGTTCGTGATACTGATGGATGATATCAGTGAACCCTCCCAGACCATCAAGGTTGCCGAACGCATTCTCGATGCAATGCAGAGTTCAATTCCATTTAACGATATGGAGATAAAACTGGGCACCAGCATCGGCATTGCCTTTGCTGAACAGCGACATGAGGCTCCGAAAGAGATTATACGCGATGCAGATATAGCTCTGTATCATGCTAAACAGCAGGGGAAGCACCGCTACTCGATTTTCCAGGGCGAACTCCAGGAGCGAGCCATCCGTCACATGAAAATTGAACACGAGCTGCGGGAAACGGTGCGGCAAGGCGGCTTCGACATTCAATATCAGCCGATTGTCGAACTCTCAAAAGGGAAGCTGAAGGGATTCGAAGCCCTGATCCGCTGGAACTCTGCCGAACTGGGCAAGGTTAGCCCCGAAACCTTTATACCTATTGCTGAAGAGAGCGAGTTGATTTTTGAAATCGGACGCTGGGTGCTCTTTAGAGCCTGCAATGATATGAGCAACTGGCTGCAGCATCTGCCCGCGCACCTGCAAGATACTACTATTAGTGTGAATGTGTCTCCCCGGCAGCTGCAGTCTCCGGATATTCTGCAAGATGTTGAAAATGCCCTGGCCGAGAGCATGCTTCCACCGCATAACTTAGTGATAGAAGTAACCGAGAGCGCTATTATTACTGATGCGAAAGGGGCTCTGCAGACTCTGAATCTGTTAAAATCGATGGGTGTAAAGCTGCATCTCGATGATTTCGGTGAAGGCTATTCATCTCTGAGTCTTCTCTACCGCTTTCCCTTCGATACAATGAAAATAGATCGTTCATATGTCAGTGGACTGCACAATAACCGTGACAACAGCGAGGTGGTGCGGACTATCATTAACCTCGGCCACTCAATGAAGAAAAAAGTGATTGCCGAAGGTATTGAGACCTCTATCGAAGCAACCGCCCTGCGTAACTTCAAATGCGAACTCGGACAGGGCTTTTTCTTTTCTAAGCCTATGGATGAGGACAAAGCCCTCAGTTTCATACAATCAAACTAGCTTTTCTTAGTAAAAAAGACGGCGGCCCGGGAAAAGAGTCCAGGTGCCGCCGCCCGAAACTATTTGTCGGTGAGAATATACTTCTCAGGGTGCAGCAGAGCCCGGGCGTACTGCGCACGGGTGTAGATTTCGGGTTTCGGGTTCTTGGCATAACTGAGTTTACCCTGAAAATCCTTGATTGATCCGTAGTTTTTGTCTCCCATCCACTCTTTCAGTTCACCGAGGATCTTG
>CAZAMY010000505.1:0-2553 GCA_964485995.1 uncultured Sediminispirochaeta sp. | reverse complement strand
CAGCTCCGAATACATCTTCTTAGCCGCCGCATCCCGGCTCTGTTCAGCTTGGGCGGAATAGAGGTCGACTGTCTTCTGTTCCATGGCTATGGCAGCGGAAATCGAAGCCGCTTCGTAACTGGCGGCACTGATCTGCTCAGTAATCTGTTTTGACAACACCTCGCGGGTAAACTCTTCAGGATCGCCGATATCGCCCTTGAAGTCGAAGGAACCGCTATTCTGATACTGGGAAGCCTGTTCGGTCAGTATCTGCTCATGCTTCTTCTCTTCTTCCGCCATAATGGTGAAGATGTTCTTTATCGCTTCGCTGCTGGTCTGCTCAGCCACCTTTTTGTAGAAGTTCTGTCCCTGCTGTTCGAGCACAATTGCTTTCTTTAGGATATCAATGACCTGTGTATCGTTCATTGTACCGCCTCCTTAGTAGTCTTAATGATACACTTAAATTTTACAGAAAGAAACCGCGAACCGCAAATTTTACAAATCTGCCAGCGGGCCCGCCTATGCCAGACATCCACAGTGCAGCAGCCCCCTACAACGGCGCCACCTCTACAGAGGCGCCACCTCCACCGCCGCGCCGGCCAAGCTCTCCATTTTCCGCCGGTTTTCTCCGGCGCTCTTCTCCAGTGCCGACTGCGCTGCATCCAGTTCGATTCGTACCTTATCGAGACCAAGGTTACCCGGCGCCCCCTCTGATGTCCGCAGCGCAAGGCTTTCGGCGGCGGTCCGGCTCTGGAGCTGATCCAGATGGGTTCCGACCTCTACGTAGGCATCCCGAAAGCTCATGCCGGCCTGAACCTTCTCAATGGCCGCATCCGTAGCATATATCTCCGGAGGCATAGCCGCCTCTAAAACAGCGCGATTCACCACCAATTTTCGTACAGTCAGGCTCATCACCTTCAGGGAACGGAAGGTCAGGCGCAAGCCGCGCAGGAAAGGCTCTTTGGTCTCCTGGAAATCGCGGTTGTAGCCGCTGGGCAGCGAACGGATCACCTGATTGATCTGCTGTGCATAGCCGGAGACCGTGGCGGACTTGCCGCGGATCAGCTCGAGCATGTCGGGATTGCGCTTCTGCGGCATGATGCTGGAGCCCGAGCAGAGCTCCTTCGGCAGGGTAAAGTAGCCGAACTCCGGCATCGAAAAGAGAATGAGATCCTGCGCCGCTTTGCTGAGGCTCAGCATCAGCTGTTCGGCGGCATCGAGGAGCACTGCTTCGAACTTGCCGCGGCTGTTGTTGGCATACAGCACATTGTGCTGCAGCTTTCTAAAACCGAGCAGGTCGGCGGTCATCTGCCGGTCCAGCGGCAGGGGCACACCGTAACTGGCCGCCGACCCGAGGGGCGACTGGTCGACGTACCGGGCCGCCTGCTGCAGGTACAGCGCCCCGTCGAGCAGCTCTTCGGCAAAGCTTCCGGCCCACAGCCCCACCGAGGCCGGCATGGCAATCTGCATGTGGGTCCGCCCCGGCAGGGGCACATCCGCGTGGGCCTCAGCCAGGGCGAGGAACTCCCCAGCGGTCTCCAGTGCGGCGGCCGCGAGGCGATGAGAGGCATCCCGGGTCCAGACCCGCACAGCAGTCAGCACCTGGTCGTTGCGGCTGCGCCCGGTGTGGATCTTCTTTCCGGCATCCCCCAGGCTTTCCACCAGCGCGTTCTCGATGGCCGTGTGCCCGTCTTCATCCTGCGGACGGATAACAAACTCATCCCGGTCTACCTTGCCGAGGATCTCACGCAGCCCCGCTTCGAGCTGCTGCAGCTCCTCCGGGGTAAGTATATCAATTGAGGCCAGCATCCGGGCGTGGGCAATGCTTGCCAACGCGTCGGCTGTCAGCAGCTGCCGGTCCAGCTTCCAATCCTCACCGACGGTAAACTCCTCGACCAGTGCATCCAGCTGGTAATCCTTCTGCCACAACTTTGCCATTCACTTCCTCCGTTGTGCAAAGCTTACCGGCGCCCCCGGCGCGTGTCAACGGATGGGCGTGCGGCTCTCCGCCCGGCATTGACACACGGGGGCTGCGGCGCTACGCTGAGGCGTTATGGAAATTTACACTCGATTATATAGACTACTGGAAACAGAGGCGGCTGCGCGTACAGTGCAGTATTTCTGCATCGGCCTCGGATATACTGTGGTGGTGCTCGATAACGGACACTCGGGGGTGGCCTACAGCTGGCTCAGCAGTAAGGGGTCCTGTACCCTCTTCAAAGATCCGGAAGACTTCGAGGGCAAGCCGGCCCGGCTCCTGCTGGCCAAACTCTTCTCAGAGGATCTACTCGAACGCTCGTTGGCGGTGGCCACCGCCAACGCCCTGAACTACCCCCGGGCAGAGGCTTGTGAAGAGGACAGAGACTCTCTGCTCGACGACCTGCGGATTGCCGCCGGCAGCCGGGTATCGATGATCGGATACTTCGGGCCGGTAGTCGCCAAGATCGAGGCCAGGGGAGCTTCAGTGAATGCCTTCGATCTGGGCAAGCAGATCGGCTCGAAAGAGGAGTTCTATCGGAACCTGGAAGCGAACAGCGATGCGGTCATCCTTACCTCCACCAGCCTCATCCACGG
>CAZAMY010000504.1:0-2553 GCA_964485995.1 uncultured Sediminispirochaeta sp. | reverse complement strand
AACCTGCTGCTTGACTTGCAGGACAAGCACAGCCTTACCTATCTGTTTATTGCCCACGATTTGGGGGTCGTCGAGTTTATTTCCAGCCGGATAATGGTAATGTATCTCGGAAAGGTAGTCGAGTTTGCCGATAAAGACGAGCTGGTGGTCCATCATGCCCATCCGTACACCAAAACGCTGTTTGCGGCCTTTCCGACTACTGATCCGCATGCCCGTGAAACCAAAAAGCGGGTGGTAATGGGCGATGTTCCCTCTCCGATCGAACCACCGACGGGCTGTCACTTCCACCCGCGCTGCCCGCACGCTATGGACATTTGTTCGGAAGTGTATCCGGAGATGCGGGAGATATCACCGGGCCATTTTGCAGCCTGTCACCTGCTCAAATAAGCCGAAATTGTGTGACAAAACCGTATGCTTTTGATACTATAGCTAACGATTATGAAGAAAATCATTGTAGGGGCCGGTAATGTCGGCCTGCAGTTAGCCCGTAAGCTGGTAGGTGAGAAGCACGATGTCGTGCTGATAGAACGGAGCATCGAAAAGGTGCGCCAGGCGGCCGGCAGTCTCGACTGCATGGTAATTCACGGTGAAGTGAACAATCGCGAAGTGCTCAAGCAGGCCTCTATCAACGAAGCCGACTTTTTTATCAGCGTAACCGATTCCGACGAGCTGAATATGATTGCCTGCGGAATGGTCGCCAGCGAATACCAGGTTCCGTATAAAATCGCCCGTGTGAGAAACTTCGAATACACCACCTCGACCATAGCTCAGAAACCTTTTCTCGGTATCGATTATGTGGTTAACCCGGAAGTCGAAGCTGCCCGGGCCGTCCTGCGGTCGGTAGAACACGGGGCAATCAGCGACATCATCAACTTTGAAGGCACCACTTTCCAGATGCGGACTATGGTTATCGGAGAGTATTCCCGGTTTCGTGACAGACGGATCGAAGATATCAAGAATGAGGTGCAGTACGACTTTATCGTTGCGGTAATCGTCCGTGAAAACGGCTATATTATCCCGCAGGGCGACACTATCATCCGCGAACGGGATACATTGTACCTGATTGGCACTCTCAAGCACCTACAGACGGCCTTCGAAACTGAAGGAAAGCCGCGCGAAGAGCTGCGTAAAATCGTGATAGTCGGCGGAGGACGCATCGGCAGTCACGTTGCCCGTCAGCTTATTCTGACCAACGAGCGCGAATCCTTCATATCGAGAATGCTCGAGTCATTCTTGCCGCGGCAAAAGCGCAATGTTGTCATGATTGAGCGAGATTACGACCGCTCGAAGCAGCTGGCCGAGGAGTTTCCGCAGGCCCTGGTGCTGTACGGGGATGTGAGCGATGAGGGTATGCTCGAAGAAAACAGTCTGGTGGACTATGACCTCTTGATCAGTACTACCGGCAACCAGGAGCTGAACCTGGTTACTTCCATGTATGCCAAAAGCATCGGCATTAAGCGTTCGATCGCGCTGGTAAACAAAAACGATTTTCTGAAGATGGCCTCGAAACTGAGTGTCGACACGACTATCAGTATGAACAATGCGGTGGTAAACTCGATTCTGAAGCTCGTCCGCAAGGGCAAGGTGCACAGCATTCATGCTATCAGCGGCGGAAACCTGGAGGTGATCGAGATGAGTGTTGAGCCGGGCAGCCGGGTGGCGAACCGTATGATCAAAGACATCAAGCTGCCGTACCATTCACTGATCCTGTTCATCTCCCGGGGCGATGAAAACTATCTGCCCCACGGAAACGACATGTTGCTCGGCGGAGACAATATCGTTTTGATCACTCGAAAAGAGCACGTAAATAAGCTCGACCAGATGTTTGCAAAAAAGAAGAAGTAAGAAGAAAAAATGAGAATACCGGTAGTACTGCGGGTTTTAGGCGTCTTTTTACTGATTATTTCATTCTTTATGCTGCTGCCTATGGTGGTGGCATGGTGGTACAAAGAGTTCGAGCTGCTGCGAGCCTTTGCAATTCCCTGCGGCCTGAACATAATTATTGCACTACTGCTGTTTCTGGGGCTGCGTTCCTATGGCGGCCTCGACATTTCCATTCGCGGTGGCTTCCTCTTCGTGTCTTTAGCTTGGATTACTGCCTCGGCCTCCGGGGCGCTGCCGTTCTATCTGGCCGGCGAGATTCCCAGTTATACCGATGCCTTCTTCGAAACAATGTCCGGTTTCACCACCACCGGAGCTTCTATCCTGACAAATATCGAAGGGCTTTCCTACAGCCTGCTTTTCTGGCGATCACTTACCCACTGGCTGGGCGGTATGGGAATCGTAGTATTGACGGTCGCTCTGTTTCCACTGCTGGGGATTGGCGGGTTTCAGCTGCTGAAGGCAGAAGCTCCCGGACCTTCCGTTGACAAAATAACCCCGCGGATTACCGAGACAGCCAAAATTCTGTGGATTATCTACCTGTCCCTGACAGTTGCCGAAACAGCCCTGCTGATGCTGGGCGGCATGAACCTGTTCGACTCGCTGACGCACACCTTCGGAACTCTTGCTACCGGCGGGTTTTCTCCAGAGAACAGCAGCGTCGGGTTTTAC
>CAZAMY010000503.1:0-2558 GCA_964485995.1 uncultured Sediminispirochaeta sp. | reverse complement strand
TCATGGATGCCTATGAAAGGGTTGCAAAAAAGAAAAAAGAAATGCCCCTGGTGTATTTCTCCCATATTACCGGTATTTACGATGAATATCTGCAGAAGCATGTAGACGAAAACAGCATCAAGATATCTAAAGATAGCCTGTGGCAGGCCGGTATGCTGGTAGCCAGGAAGGTGTACAAGCTTACTAAAGAGCGCGGAAGCCGTGTTGGATTTATAGGTGGAGGTGCTCGAGGACTGCAGCATTTTACTGAAATGGTAGGAGCTGAAGCGTGTGTGACTATAAATTGGAAGGGAACTGCTGATCAGCTTATTGAACAGAATCCTCCTGTTGTAGATCGCTTCAATATAACTACCAGTGAAACTGTTTTAGATGAGCTTCTCACTAAAGTTGATGACTTTAGGCGCGGTTGGTATATAAATGGATTAGCTCCTCAGGAGTGGGAGGATTTCGGACCTGTGCAATTATTTCGCAATTCTTTTGTTACTGCCTGGAATAATGCTTTAGAATATATTTCCAGACGGAGAAAAGAGCTATGATCAAAAACCACGAAAATAGTATCAAGCAAGTTTTGAAGGCCGGTGGAAAGGTTTCCGCCGGCTGGCTTCAAGCAGCCAGCAATATTACAGCTGAAGTAATGGCTGAATCAGGATTCGATGTACTGATGATTGATATGGAACATGCACCCGGCGATATCCAAAAACTGATCGGCCAGATTCAGGCGACAAAGGGAGAACCGGCGGTTCCATTCGTAAGGGCACCATGGAACGACTTTGTACAGATAAAAAAGATACTCGATGCTGGAGTATATGGACTTCTCGTACCTTATGTAAATAATGCTAATGAAGCTATTCAGGCGGTCAAAGCAGCCCGATACCCAGTTAACGGGATTCGTGGGGTAGCAGGCAGTCCTCGGGCAGCACATTACGGTAACAAAGCGTCAGATTATTTAAAAAAGGCAAATGAGGACATATTCATTATGATTGCGGTTGAGACTCCTCAGGCGGTCGAGAATCTCGATGAAATTCTCGAAACTGAAGGATTGGACGGTATTTTTATAGGTCCTATGGATTTAGCCACAAATATGGGGTATTTTGCTGATGCATCGGCAGAAGATGTCAAAAGCGCAATAGCTGAAATTGAGTCAAAAGTCATGAATTCAGGTAAAATTCTAGCGACGGTGAGCGGTGATATGCAGGATGCATTCGAAAAGTATAAAAGAGGTTATAGTTTAGTTGTTTTTATGTCAGACACAACTACACTTGGTGCTGTTGCGCGAGAAAAAGTAGATGCTTTTAAGAAGGAATTTCAATTGTAATAGTTAACCTACAACTAGTTAGTGAGAAGTTTGAAGGCCGGGATGATTTCTTTGAACCCAGAAAGCATCTTCCGGCCTTTTGAGATTTAAAAGTATTGCTTTCGACTATCACAGCTCATATGCTATTGGGTAAGGAGGCACGCTGTGCGAAAATTAGTTCTGTGTATAGGGTTGTTACTCGGTTTGGCTTCGTTCATCTGGGCCGGTGGTGCGCAAGAGGTCACTCCGCAGGAGTCCAGCGATGGGTATAAGTATATAACTACCGAAGACCTGGAGTTCCGCTGGATGCTCGAGGGCGAGAACTTGAAAGTTGAAGTGACCGCTCCGACTACCGGATGGGTATCAGTTGGTTTCGATGCAACCCGGGCTATGAAAGACGGTGATTTCATATTCGGATTTGTCGAAAACGGCAGCCTGACGATTAGCGATCAGTTTGGAACCGGTGCATTCACCCATAAAGCGGATGTTGACATCGGAGGAACCAAAGACATCATTTCAGCCTCCGGTAACGAATCGGGCGGCAGCACCACTTTGGAGTTTGTTATTCCGTTGAATTCCGGGGATGAATACGATGCTGACTTGAATCCAGAAACACAACATGTGGTACTGTTTGCCTACGGACCGGATGGCGCCGACGACTTTACCACGAAACACACTTTCCGGACCAAAGTTAGCCTTCAGTTCTGATGAAACTGTCTCAACTCGGCGGCGCTCACTATGCGGGTGCCGCCGCTGCTGACACTCATAACAATAGCCGTGCCGGCGGCCTGGTGCGCACATCGCCCAGTGATCATGCAAGGCTCCTTTTATGTATTGTTTTTCTGCTGATAGTGTTTTTAGGCGGAGCTGCTTCAGTGGCCGCCCAGGAGGCCGGTGAAGATTCCGCTATAGAGAACGGGCAGGAAAAGCAGCTTAGTCTTGCGGAGTGGAACCGGGAACGGATCGGTATTCAGAAGAACGGAATGTACGTGCTCGGTTCCTGGGCTTTGACGAACTTTGCCGTCAGCGGGTATTACATGACCAAAACATCGGACCGTGCCTTCTACTTTCATCAGATGAATGTGTTTTGGAACGTAGTGAATCTCGGAATCGCTACCTTCGGGTATTTCGGGGCGGTGGGCAGTCCGCTGGATCTCAGTCTCGAACAGACGGTAGAAGAGTACCGCAGCTTCGGCAGGATACTCGGTATCAACGCCGCCCTGGATGTAGGCTATGTAATGGCCGGATTCTTCTTGAAAGACCG
>CAZAMY010000502.1:0-2569 GCA_964485995.1 uncultured Sediminispirochaeta sp. | reverse complement strand
GCGCTGCAGGTGAATACTGCCCTGAAGCTGCATCACCAGGGTCGATACCAGCTTGAGCCCCAGAGTTTCGCTGGTCGCGATATCAATATTTTCAGGAAATGCGGCTCCGCTGTTGGAAAGAGTGAACGTGTAGCTGTGATGGTCGGGGTGCTGTTGAAAGTCAATTGTAAATACCGGCTGTTCCTCGTCATGAAACCCGTATTTCATGGCGTTGGTAGCGATTTCATTCGTAATCAGACCGAGGGGAATGGCAATTTTAGTCGAGACATCGATCGCCTCTACCTCATTTTGTATCTGTACCTGCTGCTCGGTGAATGAAGAAAAAATACTTTCTAGAATATCCTGTACATAGTCCCGCAGCTGTACCGTGGCGTAGTCGGCGCTGTAGTTCAGTTTTTCGTGAATAATGCGAATAGTGTCTATCCTGTGCTTCAGATCGGATAAATCTACAGTACTCCCAAGGGCTGAATCCTTCAGACTCAGTAGCGACGCCACCATGGCCAGGTTGTTTTTAACCCGGTGGTTCAGCTCTTTCAGCAGAAACTCTTTCTGTTCGATGGTGCGGTTCAACTCGTTTTCGGTTGCCTTATTTTCGGTGATATTACGCATGCTCGAACGGGTGCCGATATGACGCCCCTTATCATCGTAAATCGGCTGCCAGCTCACCGATATCCAGATTATGCTGCCGTCCTTGCATATACAGCGTATCTCGCGGTTGTTGCGGCTGGTCTCATGCTTGAGCCCCTCTTCGATTTCACTATTCGACTCATGGCGATCTTCGGGATGGATCAAGGGCAGGGGGTAATCCGCCATCCGGTAACACTCTTCAGGAGTGTATCCGCTCATTCTCTCGACGGCCGGGTTCACCCAGATCAGCTTGCCGTCGGTTCCTATCCAGTCTTCCCAGTCGTAGGTATAATCGGCAATAGCCCGGAACTGCTGCTCACGGCTGCGTAGTTTTCTTTCCATCTGCTTTTGGGCGGTAAGGTCTATGCTGATCGCCCCCACCATCGTACGGCCGGCAAACTGAATGGGAAATTTGTAGGTGAGCCAATAGGTGTGTTCATTGTTGATTGGAAATTCGCTTTCGGTTTGAATAATTTGGCCGCTTTCAATCACCGAACGGTTCTCCTGTTCATATTGCCGCTCCGTCTCTTTGGGCACATCGGCGCTGATGTCCTTGCCTTCGAGCTCTTCCGGCGAAGCCTTTAGGATGGAGGCAAACAGCTTGTTGCAGAACACAATCCGGTTTTCACTGTCTTTTACATAGGCAGCACCGGGAATTTGATTCAGAAAGGTCTTGAAAACCGCTTTTCCCTCCTCAACCTGCCTTTCAATCTCTTCCTTATCATAGACTCCCCTCAAATTCGTCTGCAGATAGGTCCTCCCCCCCAACACGAGCGGATTCAATGTAACCTCGGCTTGAAACGGGGTTCCGTCTTTACGCTGATGAGTCCAGTAGAAATTTTCCGGCGTGCCCCGCAACGCGGCATTGATCAACTCCTCGGCAGCGGTTTTCGAATGGCTGCCGTTGGTTTGGTACTCGGGAGAAAACTCCCAGGGGCTGTGACCGACCAGATCCTCTTTCGATGTACAGCCGAAAATTTGGACGGCGGAATGATTGCAATCGATGAAAGTGTGCGAGTCCATAATGAGAATTGCCTCATATGCCGAGTCGAAGAGGGTTTTGTAGCGAATCTCCCGCTCCTTCAGCCGCTGGTGCGCCTCATACAGCTTGTAAGCCATGCTGATGGAGCGAATCAATACCATTTCACCGGAGTTTTTCATTATATAGCCGTATCCGGTTATCTTTTCGACCCGGTCGACATACTCCTTTTCGGTGTGACTGGTCAGGAATACAATCGGCAAGTCACGCGATTTGATGATCTGTTCGGCGGCTTCGGTCCCGTCCATCCCGGCTCCAAGATCAATATCCATCAGCACCAGAGTGATATCACCATCGGAGGCGGCCTTATCGATAGCCTGCCGTCCGCTGTACGCAATCTCGACCTCAAAGCCGTGTTTCTTCAAGATTTGGGCTTCCGAAAGCGCGATTAGAGCTTCATCTTCGACTAACAATACTTTTTTGAACATCAGCTACTAGTATAAATCTCCCTGCCGCAGAAGACAAGCTGCAATAAAGCCGATATTTGCACCCCCAGGCTTGATTTTCTGTTCCAGAGAGCTACAGTTGTAATAGAAGCGAGGCAAAAGCCTATGATGAATAAGAATGTTTTTGTGGTGGGCTTAGACGACTTCAATCGCAACTTGCTGGAGAGGACCCCGCACGCCTCTGAGTATATTTACCATGGATTGCTGGAACCGGCTGAAGTGTACGACACCTACGATTTTCCGATTCCAGATATGGTTCGCCGCAGTATCGAGCAGATCCGTGAGTTTCAGCGCACAACCGGCCAATCCGTAGATGCCATATGTGGATACCACGATTTTCCGGTCAGCACCATGCTGCCGCTGATCTGCAGCGAATTCGGCACCCGGTCGCCGACCCTCGAGAGTCTGTTAACATGTGAACACAAGTACTGGAGCCGGCTGGAGCAGAAAAAAAGTA
>CAZAMY010000501.1:0-2570 GCA_964485995.1 uncultured Sediminispirochaeta sp. | reverse complement strand
ACGACGTCCAAGTTCCATTTCATAAACCTCATTATATGAACTAAACATATCAACCTCCTATATTAGATACATATAGTATTCTTTTTTCTGTTATTAGAAATATATCTAATTATAAGAGGTATGTCAAGCTATTTTATCAATAGTTAGATTATTTTCTAACATACAAACTAAAGACAAATGAAAATTTATCTTTTATGCTATAGGTATGAATGCACATCAACCCGGATCGGTAACCAGAAAAGTAAACCTCATTATTCTAGCCAGCCTTTTTATCGGACTCGGCGGGGTTGTATTCTATTTTGCACTCTCACTCAGCACTACCATACAGAACAGCACCCGCGAGAGCCTGGATGAACAATCCGGGGTCATATACACCGCAATCGAAAACTTTATGCTGCCGGGCGAAGCACCTCTGGCTGTTCAATATTTTACCGAAGTTCAGCGGCGGTCCCCTCTCTCGAGCATCTATCTTTTCAGAACCGACGGCACGCAAGCCTTCACCGATGACAGCACTATCCAAGATGTCAACTCGATGTTATCGGGAATGCAGTTCAATGCACCATCGAGGGAGAACCTCCAGCCGCTCAGCCGCAACGACGAAATGTTTACAGCAGCTACTAAGCTTCCACCTGAAACGGGGATCTTTCAAACAGTTGAAGAGGGCAAGACCTTCTTTCATATTTACAAGCCGCTGATAAATAAACCGAAGTGCACCAGTTGCCATGGCGCAGATCACACTATTCGCGGTGTTCTTGAAATCAAAACCGACATTTCAGCGTCGGTCAGACAGAGAGAAGAGACAGTTCTGGTCTCGAGCGGGATTTTCCTTGGAGTACTGTTGCTGCTGAGTTTACTGCTCACCCGTTTTATGCATAGAACCGTAATTTCTCCGGTGCGGGATATCGGCGATGTCTGCCGGGCGGTTACCAGCGGAAATTTTTCACAAAAGGTCGAGGTACACAGCAAAGATGAGATCGGCGACCTCGGTACTACAGTAAATACCATGGTCGACGGGCTCTACGAGCGCTACGCCTTATCAAAGTTCGTCTCTAATTCAACCATACAGAGCCTGCGCAAAGAGGGTGAAGGCGAGGAGATCACGCTCACCCTCCTATTCAGCGATATTCGCGGGTTCACCTCCTACTCCGAATCGCGGCAAGCGGAAGAGGTGGTCCAGAAACTTAACGAACTTCTAAACATGCAGTCTAAAATCATCAGCCAGAACAATGGTGACATAGACAAATTCGTCGGAGACGAGGTAGTGGCTATCTTTACCGGACCGGACGGGCCGGCGTCTGCCTGCCGTTCGGCCCTCCAGATACAATCCGAACTCAATCGCAGTACCAGCCGCTACGACCGCCTGCAAGTGGGCATCGGCATACATACAGGAAAGGTAATCATGGGAATGATCGGCTCGCAGGACAGGGCCGATTACACGGTTATCGGCGACAATGTGAACACCGCCAGCCGACTGTGCAATTCTGCCAAGCCCCAGGAGATATTGCTTTCCCTTTCTACCGGACGGGCTGTAAGCGAAACGGCCCAACTGGAAGGCCCCTTCAAACTCCGTGTAAAAGGCAAGCAAAACTATGTTGGCGTGTATAAGCTAAAGAAAATGCAAGCGGGAGGAGCTCAGTGAAACAGGGTATGCCTTTTCTCCGGGCGACAGTGCTTTCGACACTCCTCTTGACGCTGCTCGCCGGATGTGAGCAGCAACAAAGCGTCGATTTCATTCCCGAGGACTACCGCAACTGGCCACGAACGACCAACACGCAACTGCAGTTTCCCATCCCAGGCCATGAGGACAACCTGCGCAAGATCTACATCAATCCGGAAGGGCTCGATTATGACCGGGAGCTCGAAGACGGAAAGCTGCATTATTTTTTCCCTGAAGGTACCGTAATAGTCAAAGAGGTCTACGACGGATTTAATCCGGGCCCGGATGAGCCGCCGAAACAGCTTACCGTAATGGTAAAAAAACCGGAACATCCTAAATCCCTCGGCGGCTGGCTCTGGATCGTTGCTCCATCCGCGGATGGTCAAGAAAATATAGTTGAAAACGAGTTCTGCCTGACCTGTCACTCGAACGCTAACGAAGCACACCCCTATGCCGACGGGAACCCGAATGAGCAGTTCCGGGACTATGTGTTCTATCTGCCGGAGCAAAATCGATAGATTTTCATTGACAAGCGCCGTTACCCTGATATCATATTTCTTGCCATGAGTGCGCAATTGCAACAGGTGAAATTCGTCCGTGCGACTGAGATCGATCCGCAGGAGATTATCGATTTCTGGAAGCATAACAGCATCACCGTTACTCCCACCGATTCCCCGGAGGAGTTGAAAACGGCGGCCGAACTGCATCCGCATCTGTTCATCATCGGACTCGGACCGGACGACAGGGTTATTGGTACTGTCTGGGGCGGCTTCGACGGGCGGCGCGGGTATGTAGCGCATCTGGCGGTAGACGAACCATACAGAAATCGGGGCCTCGGCTCGCACCTGATGGAAAAGGTGGAAACCGAATTCAGAAAGATGAATGTATACAAGGTACACCTGTTTGTAGAACA
>CAZAMY010000500.1:0-2570 GCA_964485995.1 uncultured Sediminispirochaeta sp. | reverse complement strand
GATTCGGTTGGATTTTTGATCGGGGGGCTTCGCAGAGCAGTGGTGTGGAGTTTCTCTCGCGCAGCTATGCACAGAGCGCAACCGAGTTTGTGTTTTCGGCCCGAGATGTCGGTCGCTACACCCTTGCATTTCAGCAACAGGACAGCAGCACCGGCCGCAGTTCTAAAAAACGAATTGCTGTAGAGGTGAGTTTGCAGACAGTGCAGGAGCAGATAGCCTCCCGGGCCGCCGGGTCGGGTGAAGCGACTGAAGATCCTGCTGCCCCGAACGTCGAACGTACCGCGAGCCTGCAGCTGCCGAGTTTTTCCTTCGAACGATTAGAAAGTGCGGTTCTGGCGCGCAATTCCAACAGCATCGCCCAGCAAGTGCAGGGGCTGCTGATCAGCCAGGGAGCCGGAGGTAGTTCGGATCTGCAGACAGCTACTGCCGTGGAGCCAGGGTTTACCGATGCACAGCGTAAACTGATGGTTGAGGCCGGTGAGTTGCTGGTCGACACGGAGCGGGAGATACTGGCCGAGCAGGTGCTGAGGCTCTACTTGCAGAAGACCGGAGAAGCTTCCGGGGGGAGCCGTGCCGGCGGGGGAGAGCACATTGGGCGGGTGTTGTATCTGCTAGGCCGGATTTACGAGTCGCCTCCGCCGCCCCGGGACGAGGGCCAGTCGGTGGAATATTACCAGCGGATTGTAAATTTTTATCCTACCGATCCTTACAGAAGGCGGGCTGAGGAACGGATCAAGTACCTGCAGCGCCATTTCTTGCAGATCCGTTGACACAGCGGCCCAAAATGCGGTATAAAAACCTTAAAACTCTTAGGATTGAAGGTATATGCTGGAAAAAATTTCCGACAAATTCACAGATATAGTCAAGCAGGTCTCGGGAAAGTCAAAGATAACGGAAAAGAATATCCAGGACGCCGTCGAGGAGATCAAGCTTGCACTGCTGGAAGCCGATGTCAATCTGAGGGTTGTGCGCAGATTTGTAAACCGTACGATCGAAGAGGCCAAGGGCGAAGAGGTGTTGCGAGCCGTGAACCCTGGCCAGCAGTTTATAAAGATCGTTCATGATAGAATCGTCGGCCTGTTGGGCGACGAACGCCAAAAGCTCGAGCTGAAGGGGCCCGATACCCAGTCCGTCATTCTGATGATGGGGCTGCAGGGTTCCGGTAAAACGACTACTGCCGCCAAGCTGGCCAAGCAGCTGAAAAAAGAGGGTCGCTCCCCCCTTCTGGTTGCCGCCGACTTAATACGGCCGGCAGCAGTGAAGCAGCTGCAGGTGCTTGGCGAACAGATAGATGTGCCGGTGTACGCCGAAGAGAGCAAGGACCCCATCAAGGTGGTCAAGCATGCGCTCGCAGAGGCCAAGAAAAACCAGTACAATACGGTTATTGTGGATACCACTGGGCGGCTGCATCTCGATGAAGAGATGATGCGTGAGATCCAGAAGATTCACAAAACCGCACAACCGGTTGAGTCGCTCTTTGTTGCCGATGCAATGACGGGCCAGAATGCGGTCAAGATAGCCAAGGAGTTCGATGAAAAGGTCGGCATTACCGGTGTGGTGCTGAGCAAGTTCGACTCCGACACCCGCGGCGGTGCGGCGCTGTCACTCAAATCGGTCACCGGAAAGCCGTTGAAGTATATCGGCGTGGGAGAAAAACCGGACGATTTGGAGCCCTTTTTCCCGGAGAGAATCGCTTCACGTATTCTGGGAATGGGAGATGTAGTCAGCCTGGTCGAAAAGGCGCAGGAGACGATTGACGAGGAAGAGGCAGCCAAGCTGCAGCAGAAGATGGCCAGCGCCAGCTTCACCCTCGAAGATTATCTGGAGTCCTTTGCCAGGATGCGCAAGATGGGCAGTGTGGAATCGCTGCTGGAGATGATTCCCGGTGCGAAGGGCAATATCAGTGAGGATGACATCGATGAAGGCGAGATGAAGCGGGAAGAGGCGATTATTCTGTCTATGACCCGCCAAGAGCGCCATAATCACAGAATCATCGGTCCGTCGCGCAAGAAAAGAATTGCAAAAGGAAGCGGCACCTCGGTTTTCGAGGTCAACCGGCTCATCAAAAAGTTCGAAAAAATGCGCCTCATGATGAAGAAGGTCGCAAAGAATAAAAAATATCAGGCTCAAATGATGAAGAGTCTTGGTGTATAAGGAAATTACCCGTAGGAGGTTCCCGTTGAGTGTTAAAATTAGGTTGAAGAAATTCGGAACAAAAAAGCGTCCCTATTACCGTTTGGTAGTAATGGACAAAAATGCACCCCGTGACGGACGTGCAATCGAAGAGGTCGGATACTATCATCCGATCGAAGCAGAAGAGAAGCAGCTGCACCTGAAGGAAGATAAAATCAAGGATTGGATCAATAAGGGTGCTCAGCCCACCGCAACTGTGAAACGTCTGCTTAATAAAAATAATATTTTTCTAAATCGCGAGTAGTAGGGCGAATTTTCATTTAAAGGCACCGCCGGCTCCGGCCGGATGCACACGGAAAGGGTGTCAGTGGTAGTTCAAAAGGCGCGAAGTGGAGGACGTTGTGGAAAAAGATCTTGTTGAATATGTAGCGAAGTCC
>CAZAMY010000499.1:0-2593 GCA_964485995.1 uncultured Sediminispirochaeta sp. | reverse complement strand
GGGGCGGCCAAAATGGCCCTGACCGGCTTCGCCGAGTCGCTGTACAGCGAGCTGTACCGGGAACTCCATGTAGGAGTGGTCTACGTCTCCTTCACTGAAAACGACCCCGGCAAACAGATGTACGCCGCCGACGGCAGCACCATACCGCTGAAACGCGATCGCAACAGCTCTACCCAGCTGGATGTGGCCCGTGCCGTCCGCCGGATGGTAAAGCGGCGGCAGCGGCGCGTAGTGATGACGCCGCTCGGCAAGACAGCAGGCTTGCTGTTTGCTCTGTTTCCGCGGGCCACTGAATTCCTGATCTCGCGCCTGGCCGCCCGATCAAAGATGTACGGCTAGCAGTTCAGCTTTTTGATTTATCAAAAAGCTGAATGCCTCTATCTGTTTGGGATTATAAGTGTATTTTAAGATAATGATGCAAATTCAAACTTTGAAAAGCCATCGGCTTCCAAAGTTTGAATTGCTGATGTACGGAAGGAAAGAATAATGCAACTACCGATTTTTTTAACTGTGTTTACCCTGGGATACCTGATCTACCTGTTTTCCGATCGCACAAAGCTACTGCGAAAGCTGGCCGTGCGCCTGGGCGACAAGGAGGAGTGCTGGCAAGGCACCGCCGCCGATGCCGGCCGCGAGTGGCTGGTGTACCTGCAGAAAGCTCTGGGTTTCGTGCTGCTGGGAGTGGTACCGTTTCTGCTACTATCGGTGGCCGAGAGCGGATCCATCGCCTACGCGGGACTTGCCGCCGACGCCGACCCCGCGCTGCAGGCAAACGGCCCCCAGACAATCCCGACCGCCTCTGCCGCTGCAACGGCAATCATCCAAAATCTACCGGCCGGCCTGGCCAGCGCCGCCGAATACTCCGGACTCACTCTGCCGGGAGGCTCGGGCGTACTCCTCTGGACACTGCTGCCGATTGGCGTCGTCCTGGCCATCACCCTGGTGCGTTCGGGCAAAGGCATACCTCTCGACTTCTACCCGCAGGTTCGCCGCATCCACTGGACCCGCCGCCGCGTCCTCCTGAACGCCCTGTTCTGGACCCTCTACCTGATCGGCTACGAGTACGTGTTCCGCGGATATCTGCTCTTCCCCCTGCTGCCCGAACTCGGCATCGACGGCACCATCGCCCTCAACGCCAGCCTCTACGCCCTGGCCCATATCTACAAAGGCCCCGGCGAAGCCTTCGGCGCCTTCTTTCTCGGCATCATCTTCTGCCTCATCGCTCTGGCCACCGGCTCCTTCCTTATCCCCCTGGTCATGCACATCATCATGGCGCTCGGCAACGACATGACCGCGGTGAATTTGAGTTATGAAATGAATTTTGTCGGCGGGCGGCCGGCTCCGCCAGCGGATTAGGGGGCTTGCCGATGTGCTACTCCAGCACCAGGAGGTGCACGGCGTTCCTCTGCAGCTCTGCCCAGTCCGAGACCATAGGCGCCAGTTCAACCGCACAGTAGTACTCGAACTGGTCGGCGTAGTGGGGCGAGAGGGGCCATCCGGAAACCCCCGTGTCGACAACCCACCAGCAGTGCTCCAGGTCGCCGAGATCCATCACAACCCGCAGCACCGGTCCATACTTGTCGGCGAACGGATACAACTGGTCACTGAGGTCATAGCACGACTTCCATACCGAGGCGCCGGCCCCGGGGGCTGGCCAGCGTTCCAGATTGAACACTTTTATGCGGCTTCCGAGGGGATGCTGCATGCTCAGCGAATGTAGTTTTCCCCACTCCCAGCCGTCCGGATCCGGGCCGTACTCCTGCGACAGCCATTCGAGGGCTGCCGCAAAGCTTGCCCGGATAATTTCGCGGCGGGTTTCTCTGGCCGTGGTCGAGCGGATGTCCCAGACCGGATGGTCGGCCTCGGCATACCAGAGGTCCACTACGTTCGTAAAGTAACGGAAAGCCAAAGCGTAGTTCAGGCCGGCCGGACCGATTTCATCGGAAAACGCCCGGTAGATGCTCTCACGGTATAGAGCTGAGAAAATACTGCAGGCCGCCGAGTCCGTAGCCGCCTCATAGTCCCACTCGGTAAGTAGCTGCAGCGCCGCGCTCCAGTTCGACTGTTCCTGGTACTCGTCTGCAGCACCATGCAGATCTGCCAGCATCTGCGGCAGGAGCCTGCGAGCCTGCAGCAAGTGTACGTCTCCTAAAATCCTTAGACTGCTGCGAAGGGAATGCGGCTGCAGTGAGTCGAGGAGAGCCCGGATCCTTTCCCGCCGGTAACTGGGCGCCGAATCTATCTGAAACAGCACCGGACTGACGGCCGGATCCACGGTCAGGTTGTTGGTGTGAACAAAGGCCGCATCGAACGTTCCGAATACCCGGGGCAGCTCTTTCTCGATGGCCATCCTCTGCCACCTGTATTTTGCTACCCAGGCCGGCACCGGAAAGGTTCCCCGATGGAAGCGGCGGACCGGCACGCTGCCGGTGGTAAACATAGCGGTAGTTCCGGAGGTGTCGGCGGCCGATACAACGTTGATAGGCAGTGAAAGCTCCCGCAGGGCCGAGAACAGTTGGTAGATATTCTCCGCTTTGCAAGCCTGCCGCATTGCCCGGATCGACTCCCGGGCGTTCAAACGCAGGCCGTGCAC
>CAZAMY010000498.1:0-2593 GCA_964485995.1 uncultured Sediminispirochaeta sp. | reverse complement strand
ATGCCCTGCTCCAGCAGTTTTACCATTGCAACGCTGCTCTTGACGATGCCGGGGATCAACGGTCCAGCTTCGGTCACGCCAAGATGCAAGGGATAAGGGTATTGCGCCGCAAACAGCTCATTCGCCCGCACGGTAGTATTAATGTCGGATGCTTTCAGGGAAAACACAATACTGTGAAATCCGAGCTGTTGAAAAATCTCCATCTCCTGTTCGGCTGCAGTCACCATCGCTTTCCCCACATCCGCTTCCTGCTGCAGCTCCTTCGGCAGCGATCCGCTATTTACCCCGACCCGAATCGGCACATTGTGATCTTCAGCTGCATGTATCACCTCTTCAACCTTCCAGCGCATGCCGATATTTCCCGGATTGATTCTGATTTTATCTATCCCGCCCTGAATGCACTTAATGGCCAGGCGGTAGTCGAAATGAATGTCGGCAACCAGCGGAAGCGGACTCATCTTGCAGAGTTCTATAAGCTGGTCTGCCCCCTCCTCATTCGGAACTGCGAAGCGTACAAAAGCACATCCCATCTGCTGCAGCTCTTTCAGCGCATGCACTACCGGTTCCAGCTGATCGGTGAGCGGGTCTTTCCACACGGTCTGCAGCGCCACTGCAGCGCCGCCGCCAATAGGAGTATCGCCGATTATAACTTTGTGTGTATTCATGCTACCACTATACCAAATTTAAAAAGGCGAAGCACCCTTTTTAGCGCTTCGCCTCGAAAAATCTTGCGTGTTTCTATTATACAACGCCCATCAAAAATACCATCACGAAGAGCGCGACTGTTTCAACCAGGCCGAGGACCATAATATAGTTACCAAAGCCCTTTCCGGTTTCCGCCAGTGCGTCGGATGCCGCTGCACCGGCCTTGCCCTGGAATGCAGCTGAAAAGCCCATTCCCAGTCCGCCGAATACACCTGCACCCAGTATGAGCCAGGGGCTGTTATCTGCAGCTGCCTGCATCAATGTGTTCATCAGAATATACCCGTATATTGTCTGTGTAAGCGGTGCACCGACAAATGCGATCAGTGTAAATGGTGCCGGCTTGTTCTGCGCAAAACACTTCTTCCATGCACCAACAGCTGCCATACCGGCTGAACCGGCTCCAATTGCAGACCCGCA
The DNA here is from genome assembly GCA_964485995.1 of uncultured Sediminispirochaeta sp. Classification (GTDB taxonomy): domain Bacteria; phylum Spirochaetota; class Spirochaetia; order DSM-16054; family Sediminispirochaetaceae; genus DSBN01. Next base: position 1,471 of record CAZAMY010000498.1, on the reverse strand, counting down.
GGCGGCCAATGCCAGAGCCGCTCCGATTCCCAACAATCCAAAATCCATTATGTTTCTCCTTCTTTTCCTAGTTTATTACTTTTCCTGTCTATTGCGAAAGGGATCGTACGGAATCCCTGTCCACTCCATATTCAAGTGCCCCGAAAACTCGAGCAGATTGAGCCGCACCCCGTGCACTATTACCGATAAGGCGGCCATTGCCATATTGAGTCCGTGTCCGATCAGTAGAATTACAATTCCGCCGATGATTCCAACTACCGAGCTGCCCAGTTCGGCGGCCATCGAGTTAAAACTCTTGGCAATTTCTACAGTTGCCAATCCGACTGCGAACAGACGGATATAACTGATTATATCTGAAAAAGCGGAAATAGAATCCAGGGCTTTCGGCATGAAATTAGCCACGCCTTTTAAGGCGCCTTTGATGAAGTTGCCCTCCTGCTCCGACAGGAACAGTACCAGTCCCAGTCCAATAAAGATCATATACAGGCTGAACTGCGGGATGGGGTATTTCTGCGGGTCGAGAACCAGGTACAGAACTACATAGTAAAGTCCCAATACCATCGACAACCAGCCCAATTCGGAAATTGCCTTCAGACGGTTGTTGCTTTTCCAGCGGTACATGAAGTTCCAGATGTGGGCAATACTCAGCTGGATGGTACCGAGGACAAAGCAGATGTGCTTTATGGTCTGCTGACTCGCTTCGCCCCCAAAGCCGGAGATCGGTTCAAAGGTGAGCCACGAAAAGAACGGGAGCTGGGCAATGAATTGTGATCCGAACCATACCCCACTCAAGGCTCCCCATAGTACAGTCGCTCCGCCAAAAACGAGCATGAGTTTCTGAACTTCAGATAACACCTCTCCGGATTTCTTTTTCTTTACGACCGTGTAAATAGTAGTACCAAGCAGAATCGTGCCGTAGCCGGCGTCGCCGATAATCATTGCGAAGAAAATGGTCAGAAAGAAGAGTAGATAAAAACTGATATCGTATTCGAAGTACCCCGGTACTGTACCGAGGAAATTGAATACCGGCTTGATTATCCGTATCGGTTTGGGATTGACAACCATGGTCGGAATCGGTTCTTCGGGATTGGGTTCGCGGATAAGCAGAGCCCATCCGTGCTCAGAGGCTCCCTTTTTCAGTTTTTCTACCCGCTGTTCCGGAACGAAGCCACCCAGATACACCAGTTCGTCTTCTTCATTCAGACCGGAGCGTACCTGTTCGAACTCAATATCCTGGTCGAATAGGTCAATTGCCCTCTGCAGAAGCTCGTGATACTGCACCAGGTTCTGCATCTCTTTATCTATTTGTTCGATTTCTTTTGTGTGCCGCTTCTGCTCCTGCTTCATCTCTGTATAAGAGAGTTCTGGGAGTTCGAAGCGGGGGAACTCATCGAAGAGCCCCGAATCCTCCTCCGCGAGCGCAGCGATAATCGACCGGGACTTTTCTGTGAAAACTTCGAATTGCGTGATA
>CAZAMY010000497.1:0-2599 GCA_964485995.1 uncultured Sediminispirochaeta sp. | reverse complement strand
GTCCCCATCCGGTGTTTACAATCGAATTTCCAATGAACATCTGAAGCCCGCCGCGATTACCATATTTACTCCATTTTTAATGTTTACTCCATATTTTTTGCCCTCGGCACCCCGCTTTGGGGTTGAAGCTTCTAATATATCTGCGTACATTTAAAGCGAAGGTTTATATGCTTCATTCAACCGGTCGCCCACGCGCGGCCCCCATATAAATCACATAATTCAAATATCTCAAGGAGGTGTAGCATGGCTACCCAAGATCCCAAAAATAGTTCTGATCAGCGTTCACACAACACACTTAGTACCAAACAGACCATCGGAGCAGGCTTAGGCATCGTGGTGCTGCTGGCGCTCCTGTTTATCGGAACCCAGCAAAACGAACCAGCCGGAGCCACTATGATTACCGACGAGTCCAAACCGGACCAATCAATGTATCAACAGAGTGCTATGGAATTAAATTATGAAGATGCACTCTTAAAGGAATACGACCACGGTTCACTAATTGAATTGGAAGGCAAAGTAAACTCTGTTATAGAGGAACCGGTCAAGGGCGAAGGTAATGTGCTGTTGGATTTAGCCCAGGATGACAGCGCCGGAGCCGAGAACGTGAAGAGCCAGCAGGTTATGCTGGTGTATCCTGAAAAACAGGTAGATTTACCTGCGCGGCAGAGCGTTCGTCTGTTTGGCCGCTATATCGGAACGGTTGAGTTCGAAACCTCGGTCGGCAGCACCCAGAAGGTTCCAGCTATCCAGGTAGACTACCTGACAGAAAATAGCTAAGCCGCCCGCTCCCGCGCATACCACAAAAGCACCCCCCAGCAGCTGCAAGGCCGCCGGGGGGTGCATTTTTATAGAAACGGGTTACATTTAGGCAAAAACTGTGGTACATTACCCACTCAAAGGTGTCTACCTAATATCTGCATTTAGAATAAAATATATAATAGTTTTATTAAGGATAGGAAACATGAAAATCAAAACACGCCTGATTCTATCAAATATATTCGTAGCAGTCGGTATGATCGGTCTTATTCTGGTAATGTACGGGTACGGTAATATGGTACGTCAGTACAGCAACCTCAAGCTGCAGGCGAACCAGATTACCACCAAGGTGTATCAAACCAACTCGGCCCTCAAATCAACTCTCTTCACTGATGATTTTCGCAGAGATTATGAGATTTTCCAAGAACAATTTCAGGATCTTAAAACCTCCATCACCGCCTTTACCCAGCACGAGTTGTTTATGGAGGTTACGGAAAAGTCAAAAGAGACTGAAGGTGAAAAAAATGCCCTTACCCAGATAATGAAAATGACCGAGGAAAAATATGCAGCTGCCGACAAGTCCGCACAAGAACTGATTACGAACTCCAAGAATTATCTCCCGGGTCCGCTCGAAATAGATGATGAGTTTTTCGAAGGCGAGCTGTACCTGGTAATGCGGGCCAGCCGCGAGATCGAAAACCTTACCATATACCTCGGCGATGTATTCGAAACCACCGTCAACCGTGCCACCGAGCGCATTGAAGAGGCTGCCACCAACCAGCTGAACAATATCCGTAACATAGCCACTGGCATTGCCCTGCTTATCCTCATTCTTATAGTCGGTTTTCTGTATGCAGTCATTTTCAGCCTGCGCAAAAAACTCGACACCCTGCAGGGCTCTATCAGCATCATCGGCCAGGGTGACTTTACCCACCACATCAAGCTGTCCGGCAAAGACGAACTGACCCAGCTTGGTGCTACGGTAAACAATTTCGTGGACGAGTTTTCGGAAATTATCGAAGAGGTAAAACAGCGCGCCGCCGACACAGCCGCGCAAAAAGAGGAAGTAACCAGTGCCACCAACGAGTCCTCGGCAGCGGTAGAACAAATGAGCTCCAACATTACCTCTATCTCGGAAGAGATCAGCCGGCTGGTCGACCACATCGGCAGCTCCCGCAGCTCAACCCAGCAAATTACGCAGAGAATCGGCGAACTGGCCGAAAAGATCGAAACCCAGTCTTCAGCAGTAACCCAGTCCACCTCCTCCGTCGAGGAGATGAGCGCCAGCATCGAAAACGTCAACACCATCAGTGATCAGCGAAAAGAGGCTACCGACCAGCTGGTGCAAATTGTCGAGAACACCGACGCCAAGCTCAGTGAAACCGCCGATCTGATCAGCCAGAACGCCGACGACACCAACCGCATCCTCGAGATTATCGGCATCATCAACAACGTGGCCAGCAAAACCAACCTGCTGTCGATGAACGCCGCTATCGAAGCAGCCCATGCCGGCGAGGCGGGCCGCGGCTTCGCCGTAGTTGCCGAAGAGATCCGCAACCTGGCCGAAACCACCAACGAAAACTCCAAACAGATCCGCAGCACCATAAATACCATCGCCGACCGCATCACCCGCATCCAGGAGATGAGCGGCGAGACCCAGAGCGCCTTTAGCCAGGTCAAGAGCGAATCGAAAAACTCCAGCAATTCGATGGCCGAAATCTCATCCAGTATGGCCGAACTGTCCCTGGGCAGTAAAGAGATCATGGAGGCCATGACCAGCCTCAGCCAGACCACTCAAAACATCCAGGAGTCGGCCGAACAGATGCGCACCAACACCGACGAG
>CAZAMY010000496.1:0-2603 GCA_964485995.1 uncultured Sediminispirochaeta sp. | reverse complement strand
AATATCAACTGCGCCGTAAATATGTCACATCCAAAGGGTGGGGTGGCAGAGCCGATAGCAGCCTGCAGGGTAACCAGGGTTCCCAAAAAGACCATGTCGATTCCCAATTGAGTTACGTAAGGCTGAAAAATCGGACTGAGTACGTAAATTGCTACGATCGGGTCAACGAACATACAGGCTACGAAATAGGAAATAACCACGATAATAATGAGCTTTAGCTGAGTAGGATCAGCTCCAATGATCTGCGGCATAATCTCCTGCGGCAGGCGCAGAAAACTGATGAACCAGCTGAAGGCCTGTCCGGCGCCGACCAGGATGAATACTACTCCGGTGATAATACCGGTATCCAAAAAGGCATTTACCATTTTCTTCCAGGTCAGGGTTCGGTACACAATGCCCTCGAGAAACAGGGCATAGGCCACTGCTGCTGCTGCAGCTTCGGTGGGACTGAAAATACCGGCATAGATACCGCCGACGATAATCAGCGGGAAACCGAGCACCAGTATCCCGTCTTTGACCGCTTGCCAGCGCTCTTTCCAGGTAGCCCTCGGCAGTACTCCGACTTTGTTTACTCTAGAATAGACATACGAATAAATCGAGAACATCAGGAAAATCAGAATACCGGGAATGATACCGGCCAGAAACAGTTTTCCAATCGAGGTGCTGGTCACAACACCGAACACAATAAATCCGATACTCGGGGGAATCAGCAACGCAATATCACTCGAGTTGATGATCAGTCCCAGAGTAAAGGAACTGTTATAGCCGGCTTTTAGTAGCATCGGCCGCATAGTACCACCGATTGCAGCTACGGTCGCCTGAGTTGAACCGGATACGGCACCAAACAGGGTACAACTGGCATTAGTGGTGATCGGCAGCCCGCCGGGGATATGTCCGACAAACGATTTTACCATGTTAATCAAGCGCGGTGCAGCCTGACCGGAAGTGATGATATTTGCACCAAGTATGAACATAGGCACACACACCAGCGCCGGCGGCGTCATCCCGTTGATGATTTGCTGTACTAATACGGTAAAATTGAAAGCCGGGAATGTTACATTGATATGAAGCAGCAGCGACCCGAGGATTACCACCATAAACGGAAATCCAAGCAGCAGCATGCTGACCATACTTACCCATAGTAGTGTCATTGTTTCACTCTCCTCCTTTCGGCTAGTAGCCTATGGTTCCCTCGTCTTCGTATTCACTCTGCTGCTCGGGAGATAACCAGACATCCTTCTCAATAATGTTTTTGATGATCGTTCTTATATATTGGATTCCAGCTGAAGCGAATCCAATTGGAACAATAATCATGAAAGTCCAATACGGCACCTGCAGTGCCGATGTCATCTGTCCCATCATTCTCATCTGTGCCATATACACATATCCGTAATATGCCATAATAAACATAACCGTCGCATTTACTGCGGAAATGACAAAGATGAAAATTTTCTCCATCAGCGGCGGCATCAGGTCGAGAAACGCCCCCATCCGAATATGTCGCGCTTTCCGGGCTGCATAGCTTATTCCGACAAATGAAACTAATATAATGAGAAACTTAGAAACCTCATCTGCATAATAAATACTTTGAAAAAAGGAACGAGCAAACACATTGGCTATCAGAAGCACCGCCAGAGCAGCTACTCCAAGCGATAGAATCGAAACCTCGAACCAGTCGATACCGAGGGCGATGATATTGCCTATCTTCTTAGTGTGCTGTTTTGTCTTTTCAACTGCGCCTGTGTCAGTTTTCTTCGTATCTGCATCTTCACTCATAACGTCTTACCTCTTTGGGTGATACAAGCCGGAGAGAGGGACCGCCCCGCCTGCAAGGCAGGGCGACTGCATGCGAGAGGCACGCCCCCGCACGCATAGCCCTTAGTTCTCTCCAAAACTCGGTATCAAATACTATTCAATACCCAGAGCTTCTTTGGCGTTTTCGATATCTTCGAGCAGAATCTCGAGTGCTTCAACAGCACCTTCACCTGCTATGTTGGGATATTCCTCTTCCCACACAACCTGGGCCATCTCGCTGGCTTTGGCGACTTCTTCGTCGTCCCATTCGGTCCATACGATCTCGGGCTTTTCCTCTTCGATCTTGGCCCGGTCATTGGCGTTGCGGTTGTCGATCCAATCAGCAGCTGCAATGACATTATCCTTGAAGTAGCTCTTCATCAGAGCCTGAACTTCATCAGGAAGGGTGTCGAAGTGCTGCATGTTGATAGTCGGGATGCCGAGGAAGGGTTCTGCCCACATCTGGGTAAAGTAGTTGGTTACTTCGTAGAACTTCATGCTGTAATCGGCAAACAGGGGGTTTACCTGAGCGTCGATCAGTCCGGTCTGCAGCCCGCTGTACACTTCGCCGTAGCTCATCGGAGTGGGGCTCATGCCGTAGGCACGGTAGTCCTCTACCAGCAGTTTGGAACCCATAACACGGGTTTTCAGGCCTTCGAGATCTTCGAGAGTAACGGCTTTGGGTTTCGAAGTAAGCCACTGCCAGCCTTCGTACACGATTCCGAGGGGAACCAGACCGTTGCGGCGGAAGGCCTCTTCCATGAAGGGCATGATATCGCCGTTGTTCACTACCCATTCCAGTACTTCCG
>CAZAMY010000495.1:0-2607 GCA_964485995.1 uncultured Sediminispirochaeta sp. | reverse complement strand
TCGATGGTCTCCGTCGGGCTGATATCCTTGATCTCGTAACGGGTAACCTTGATTCCCCAGGGATCTGAAGCCTCATCAAGGGCTTTGACAATCGCATCATTGATCTCATCACGTTCACTGAAAGTTCGGTCGAGTTCAAGCTTTCCGATTTCCGAACGCATGGTCGTTTTTGCCAGCTGGGCGGTTGCGTAACGGTAATTATCAATGCCGTAACTGGCTTTTTCCGGATCCATCACTCTTAAGTACAACAGTCCATCTACGGTCACCTGTACATTGTCGCTGGTGATACAGACCTGCGGGTCGACATCCAGTACCTCTTCTTTGAGTATATGCTTGTAGGCAACTTGCTGAATAAATGGGATTATCAGATGAAGCCCCGATCCAAGGGTAGTCTGGTATTTACCAAACCTCTCAATAACATACGCCTCCTGCTCCGGTACGATTCTGATTAGTTTGAAAAATATTACAATAACCAGAAACGCCAGCACATATGCAAACACTACGTTCATACATCCTCCTTTTTCATATCATTGATCAAACGGCGCTGTGACCGTTAAAGTAATCCCGTCTTCTCCGACAATTGCCACCTCATCGCCCTGCTCGAAACTCTCAGTGAGACTTACCGCCTTCCAGCTGGTTCCCCGGTATCGTACGCGCCCGGCTTGTTCCGGGGTAATCGGTTCCAGAACGACCGCACGCTCGCCAAGCCCCTCGGGAGTACGCCGGTTGAGAAGGGTTCCTTTGAAAAGCTTGGTAAACTTTCTGCGTAAAAAGGCGAAAGAGAGCACCGACGCAGCGGCCCATGCCAGTATCTGCCAGGCGAAGCTGGCTTCGAGAAAAGGAAGAACCAGCACGGCTAAGGCAACAACCCATGCACCGAGCCCGAAAAAGAAAATAGTAAAGCCCGGTATCAGCATTTCGGATGCTATCAGCAGAAGTCCGATGACACCCCATAAAAATGATGGCCCTAAAAACACATGTGCCTCCTTGCTCTTACTATTTAAAACCTACACTATAGCAACGGGAAAAACAATCAGCATCATCAAAAAGCAGAGTTTTTGCCCTGCGTTTACATTTTGGGATCTTAGGGTTATGTTATTTAATGATGAGTCCAAAAGCTGACACCCATTTTCACACTGGCCCAATTCTCATTCTTATGCTGATGGTTCTGTACAACTTTCTCTCGCGAGGTGTGTTCAGCCCGCTGCTGCCGGTTTTGGAGGCGGAATTCGGGGTAAACCACGGCCGTTCGAGTACTCTCTTTCTGATTATGTCGATCAGCATGAGCAGCAGCATGGTATTTTCAGGATTTATTTCCAGCCGTCTGAAGCACCGCGGTACTATCCTGCTCTACGAATTTATGCTGGGACTCTCACTGATGCTCTGTGCTCTCAGCCCTACCTTTTTAGCACTGCAGGCATCCGCTGCCCTGCTGGGTATCAGTGCCGGGCTGTATGCCCCCTCCGGACTGGCATCGGTGACCAACCTTGCCAGCCGCCAGCATTGGGGCAAAGCGATAAGCCTGCATGAGACCGGACCGAATTTCGGACTGGTCCTGGCACCGCTGGTAGTGGGCTTTGCAGCCCCTCTTTTAGGCTGGAAACTGGTGCTGATTCTCATCGGTGCAGCCAACTGTCTGAACGGTGTACTCTATTTCCTATACGGACGAGGGGGAGATTTTGCCGGGGCTCCCCCCAACTTCAGTAACTTAAAACTGATTTTGAACAACCGATCCTTCTGGATAATGGCACTTTTTCTGGTGCTCGCTGCCAGTTCGGCAATCGGAGTCTACTCAATTCTACCGACCTACCTCATTTCTGATAAAGGGATGAACCCAAAAATAGTAAACAGTGTCGTAGGCTTCTCACGCGTCAGTGCGATTGCCTTTGTATTAGGGGCAGGCGTGCTGGCCGACCGCTTCGGCCTCAAGAAACTCATCGGAATAATCCTCATACTGACCGGCGCCTTCGGACTGCTGTTGGGATTGTTAGAGGGGACACTACTTCTGATCGCCGTCTTTTTTCAGCCGGTAATCGTATCGGGTTTCTTTCCGGTTTTTAATACCACTGTTTCGAACATCACCACTGCCAAAACCAGGAATGTAGCCTTCTCATTGATCATCCCATTCGCCTCCGCACTCGGGGCCGGGGCAACCCCCACCATCATGGGCTACCTCGGCGAGCGGGGCTATTTCAGCAATTCATTTATCGGGCTCGGAGTTTTGTGCATTGCCGCTGCTTTGTTACTTCCAATACTGCATATAAAAAGAGAGGCCGATGCATGAGGAATGTAAAGGAATCTGATCTACAAAACCTGCCGCAGCCGGTGCGAACATGGCTGCAGGCGGCGGGGGTAATTGGAAAACCAAAGCATCCGCAGGTTCGCGTGGTGCAGTCGGCGCGCATGCGCCTGAAGCCGGAACAGAAGCAGATGCCGGTACGGGCCGAACAGGAGTTTACTGCTTCGCCGCCGGGCTTTATCTGGCGGGCCCGGATAAAAATGGCGCCGCTGCTTTTTATCACCGGCCGGGACACCTACGCGCAGGGCTGCGGACATATGCTCATCAAACTGATGGCGCTTTTTCCGGTGGTGAATGCGCGGGGCCCT
>CAZAMY010000494.1:0-2618 GCA_964485995.1 uncultured Sediminispirochaeta sp. | reverse complement strand
CTATCTTGTGAATTTTGCATTTGGTCAGATTATCCGAATTTCTCCCAACGGCACAGCGGAAATTGTGTGCGAATACGACGGAGCTCCGAACGGACTACAGGTGGGCATCGACGGATATATCTATATTACCGATAGGCTCAAAGGAATCATGCAACTCGAACCGGAAAGCGGGAAAATAAAAAATCACTGCGGCGTTGAGGCTCTGTCACCCGGATTTCAGGGACTGAGCGATATGACAATCGCCTCGAACGGGGATATCTATTTTACCGACCAGGGAGACTCCCACCTCTTGAATCCTACCGGTCGGATGCTGCGACTCTCTTCGCAGGGCAAGGTCGATGTCTTGATGGAGGGACTGCCGGGACCCAACGGTATAGTACTCGATCCAAGCGAAAAATATGTGTTCATAGCACTCACCTACGGCCCTGCAGTTATACGCGGACGCATCCGTCCTGATGGAGGTGTTGATAAGGTCGGTATATTTCAGCATCTGCAGGGGGGATACAGTGGTACCGACGGTCTGGCTATGGATCGAACCGGAGGCCTTGCTGCGTGCCATAATCGAATGGGCACGGTTTGGCTATTCGATCCAAATGGAGAACCAAAATTCCGCGTCCGCTCACCGACACACAGCGGAAAGAAAATAACAAATATCGCCTACGGAGGCCCCGGAAACTCGGTTATGTTCATGACTGAAACGGAATCCGGTACCATTCTCACTGCAGATGCACCGGTTCCGGGACACTATACCGTCGGCCAAAGAGAGGAAGATCTTCATGAAACCGCGTGAACGAGTTTTAGCAGCGATTAATCACACTGAACCCGACTATGTACCGACCGCACTCTGGGGGAGCGCCTACGGAATAACCGATCCTCTCTATTTCAAATTTCTCGACTACTATCGACTAGGCAATCCGGTTCAACCGTTTCGACCGAGTAAAGGACACACCATCAATTATTACGATGATCGAATTTTGGAGCGCCTGGATATTGATGTGCGCCATGCAGCTTGCGGTTTCACCGAATTAGGTGGTCCTTCAGCCGGAGGCGGTAAAGACGCATGGGGCGTGCAATACGATCAACGAGGAATCTATCTAACCGCTACAACTTCCCCATTAAAAGAAGCTAGCCTCGAAGATCTAAAGCGCTACTCGTGGCCAGAAACGGAACACTTAATGTATAAAGAAAATTTTTATCAGCGTGCCCGGTATCTGAAGGAAGCCACCGATTATGCGGTAGTAGGACGCGCTTTCGATTCATTCGGCCCTTTTGAGCGCTGTTGTTCTCTCCGTTCTACCGAGAATTTTCTGGTCGATTTGGGAGTGAATGAGGATTTTGCTTTCACATTAATCGAGAAGATTTCCAATGTGCATACAGCCCTGCTCGACCTTTACTTAGAAATCGCCGGACCCTATCTCGATATCATTGAACTACCAGGGGATGATTATGCTGCTACAAATCCTATAATTTCGCCTCAGATGTTCGACCGATTTTTCAAACAATCTTGGGAAAGAATGATATCAATGATTAAAAACAGAGCACCTCAGGCAAAAATACTCTTTCACTCCGATGGCAATATGGAGCCGTTCTTGGGTCGCCTGATTGAATTGGGGATTGATGTATTTCACTGTCTAGAACCGATAGACACTGTCGATATGGATTCAATAAAGAGTACTTACGGTCAAGACCTCTGTTTTCTGGGTGCTATAGATATTAAGACTGCCCTTCAGCATGATACCAATATGGTAGTCTCAGAAGTGAAGCGGAGAATAGGAGCATTGGCTGAGGGTGGTGGCTATATCCTTGCCCCGGCAAACCATTTACAGCCCGATGTTCCGCCGCAGAATGTAGCAGCTCTCTTTTCCGCTGCACGAGAATTGGGACATTACCCTTTAAACTACGAATTGCTAAAAGACTAATTTACATTATGCCCCGAACGACGGGTCGTAGAAACCTTTACGGATCCGCTTAATGATGGCCTTAATCTCCGCCCCGTGCAAGCTGTAAAGCTTTTCTCTCCGGCGGAGAATGTAGTCAGATTCGGAAACCCTGATAGGGTCAATCATTTGCATTCTACTCAAAGCAGGAGCAATATCTAAGAACCGTTCGGCGCCGATTTCAGCCTTGAACTCGTCAAGAGCCTTATCCTTTATCTTGCTACTCTCTTTTTGCAGTTCCTCTAACATGGAGAGAAAGGCAATACTGTCCTTTCTACACCGGATAATAGATTGTTTATCTTGAACTGGTTCTATCGCTGCGGTGCTGTGCGGCAGCACAGATGTAAGATTGACAAGCAGACTCGACATATGAACCTCCTATGTTGCCTGTATCTTACACTAACACAATACACTTTATTTTACAATTTATTCTTAATTATTTTTTTGGAGTTTTGATCTATATTTTAGAGTATTTTGTATCAGTAGTGCAGCGGCCCGCTACTACTCGTCATGCCGACTCTGCATAGGTAAGCCCAAGAATCGTGTTAGCTTAAATAATTAATAATGGCTAAAATCCTGGCAATTTTGAAGCAAATGAGCCCCGTCAAGCCTCTATAAGAGAGAAAGCACTTTTTTTATAGAGGAGGCTCTTATGCTCATCCCCCCATTTTGTCCCAATGC
>CAZAMY010000493.1:0-2625 GCA_964485995.1 uncultured Sediminispirochaeta sp. | reverse complement strand
CCTGCGGATGACTGAAAGCCTGGGGGCGCCCTATATCGGGCTTAATCTCGATACCGGCCATGCCTGGGCCTGTAAGGAAAAAATCGAACTGATTCCGCTGAAAGCAGGTAAATATATCTGCGGCACCCATCTTTCGGACAACTCGGGGAATGAAAACCTGTCAATGGGCCCGGGATTGGGCACAATCCCCTGGGCCGCATTTTTTCACGCATGTCGCATGGCCGAATTCCATGGGCCATTTGATGTTGAGATACGCTGTACGCCGGAGGAGGTCGATGAGCAGTACTCGGCGGCGTATCAGTTCCTTAGTCAATATACTTTACAGCAACTGGAGGTTTGAAATGCAGCCACACAAAGACGGAAGGACTTTCGACGAGAGAGTCGAGTTCCTCAAACAGAAGGCCAGGGAGGTGCGGTACCACATCGTTGATATGGTGTACACCGCAAAATCAGGCCACATTGGCGGTTCAATGTCAGCAGCCGACATAATGACGGCGCTTTACTTTGATATACTCAATATTGACCCGAAAAACCCGCGTTGGGCCGAGCGTGATCGGATGATTCTTTCGAAGGGACATGTGTGCCCAGTGCTCTACACCTGTCTGGCATTGCGGGGCTATTATCCGGTGGAAACCCTGAAAACCCTGCGGCAGTTCGGCAGCATCCTGCAGGGCCACCCCATCAGTAAAACCCCGGGCGTTGATGTCAGCTCGGGCTCCCTAGGCCACGGCTTCGGACAGAGCATCGGAATCGCCCTGGAGGGCAAGTACATGCGCAAAGATTATTCGGTCTATGTTGTTCTCGGCAATGGAGAAATCCAGGAGGGGCTTATCTGGGAAGCGGCCGCTGCTGCCGACAAATACAAACTCGATAACTTAGTGGCAATAGTTGATGACAACCGCATGCAGAATGACGGGTTTACCGACGGCATTATGCCGATGGATCCGATCGACAAGAAGTTCGAGGCCTTCAACTGGGAGGTCATGAAGATCGACGGACATGATATGACGCAGGTGCTCGAGACCATCGAAAAAGCGAAAGCCTTCAAAGGCAAACCGGTCTGCATAGTTGCCAATACCATCAAGGGAAAAGGTGTCGGGTTGATGGAGAACCAGCGGCGTTTCCACGGAAAACCACCGACGGACGATGAGTATGAAATTGCACTGAAAGAAATACGAGGGGAGGCATAATCATGGAATTGAAAGCAGCAAAAATCCCGACACGGCGGGCATTCGCAGACCGTTTGGTGGAATACGGGGAGATCGATCCCGAACTAATCGTCTTCGATGCCGATATTGGCTACTCGACCTATACGTACCTGTTCGGCGACAAGTATCCTGAGCGCTATTTCAATATGGGCATTCAGGAACTGAACGCAGTGGACACGGCCGCCGGCATGGCCGCCGAAGGTCGTACTGTGCTGATGGCCAGTTACGGGGTGTTCCTGACAATGCGGGCGGTTGAGGCAATTCGGTCCTTCGTCTGTTATCAGAACCTGAACGTCAAGTTCCTCTCCTCCCACGGCGGGATTACCCCGGCCATCGACGGCGTGACCCACCAGGCATCCGAGGATATGGCGGCCATGACCACTATCCCCAACATGAAAGTACTGGCCCCGGCGGACACGGAGTCGGCCAAACGCAGCGTCGACATAGCGATGCAGACCCCGGGTCCCTGTTTTGTACGGTTGATGCGGGATCCCCTGTTCGATGTCTACGGGCCGGATGAGAAGTTCGCCATGGGCGGCAGCAAAATCGTGCGGGAGGGCAGCGACATTACCATCGCCACCTACGGCGACATGCTCTTTCAGGCGCTGGAGGCCGCGGAAAGCCTGGCGGCCGGCGGAATAGAGGCAGAGGTACTGGATCTGTACTCGGTGAAGCCGGTAGATTACGCTGCCGTGAGAAAATCGATCGAGAAGACCGGCCGGCTGCTGGTGCCCGAAGACCATCAAAAGCGTAACGGCCTCGGCTACGAGCTGGCTGCCTACTGTCTGCGTGAGTATCCGGTTCCCTTCGATCACATGGGTCTGGAAGACACCTTTGCCGAGAGCGGAGACTACTACAAACTCCTGGATAAATACGGCCTCTCGGCCGCCCACATAGTAGAACGGGCGCATAAGTTGATGAAAAAGAAATAAGGAGACACCCTATGTTAAAAATGGCTATTATTGCAGGATTCCTCGGAAAAACGAAGGACCGCTTTCACGAATACAACCAGGCCATCGACCTGGAGGGTAAGTTCAAGAGCCTCAGCGAGATCGACGGCTATGACGGACTCGAAATCGTATATCCCTACGAAGTCAGTGATGTCGATACAGTGAAAAAACTGATGAACAAGTACGGCGTATCGCTGGCTGCCGTTAATGTAAACGTGAAGGGTGAGCCGGAGTTCCGTAACGGCGGGGTGAGCTCCCCGGACCCGGAAATCAGAGCCAAGGCGGTACGCTTCATCAAAGAGGCCAAGGATTTTGCCACCGAAGTCGGCGCCGACAAGGTTACCTGCTGTCCACTGGGCGACGGGTATGAGTTCAGCTTTCAGCTGGACTACCAGCAGTACTGGAACAACATAGTCGAATCGTTCCGCGAAGCCGGCCGCTACAACCCGGACATGCCGCTGTACATC
>CAZAMY010000492.1:0-2627 GCA_964485995.1 uncultured Sediminispirochaeta sp. | reverse complement strand
CGAACACCGACGACGGCCGCTTGAGGTAGACGTCCTGTTCGGTCACTCGCTGATCTACGGAGCACTCTACACCCTGACCGCCGGTACTAGCCACTCGGCCCAGTATGCGGTAGCTGCAATGCTGAAAGCGGTGAACAACGGAGAATACAACTTTGTTGAGAATGTGAAAGAGTACGGTACCCGGGCACGCATCATGAAACAACACCTGGTGGAGAACGGCTTCACCATTGTATATGATCACGACGAGGACAAACCCATCGCCGACGGGTTCTATTTCACCTTTTCGTACCCGGGTTTTTCCGGCAGCGAACTGGTAGAAGAGCTGCTGTACTACGGAATCAGCGCCATCAGTCTGGAGATTACCGGCAGCGAGCACACTGAAGGATTGCGGGCCTGCGTATCACAGTTCAGTCTCGATCAGGAGGAGGATCTGAAGGCCAGGCTGAAGCAGTTTCATGCCGACCACCCGCTTGCACACACATAAGCCAGCCGAATATAGACAAGTAGTCCAGCTTTCCGGCGCAGCCGCCCCGCCTCAGCGCTCAGCGGTTGCGCTCTTTATATGCCCAGCGAACGCTTCTGCTGCACCCAGATCTCAGCAATACCGCCATCGGCAGCATCCAGGAGCCGGTTCAACTGCTCCCGCCCGAAGGTGCCTTTCTCACCGGTTCCCTGCACTTCCACCAACCTGTCATCCAGTTTGACCACGTTCATGTCGACTTCGGCCCGGGAATCGTGAAAATAATCGAGGTCACAGACTATCTGTTCGTCGACTATACCCACGCTTACCGCCGCCATCTGTCCGCGCAGGTAATGCTCCGGTCCCGTTACCCCCTGTTGTTTGGCCAGTACCCGCAGGGCGTCATACAGGGCCACCCAGCCGCCGGAGATAGCAGCTGTTCTGGTGCCGCCGTCGGCCTGGATTACATCACAATCTATCAGGATTGAAACCGGTCCCAGCTTCTCCATATCAACCGCCGCACGCAGGCTGCGGCCGATGAGCCGCTGTATTTCAGTGCTGCGGCCGTCCCGCTTCAGCAGTTCGCGCCGCTTACGCCCGCCGCCAGTGCTTCCGGGCAGCATCGCATATTCGGCGGTTATCCAGCCGGAACCGCTCTCCTCCAGAAAGCGTGGAACCCCCTCCTCGATTGTCGCCGTACAGATAACTTTCGTGTCTCCGAAGGATGCCAGACAGGATCCCGCCGGATGCATAAGATAATTTCGAATAAACTCAACCGATCGCATAGATTCTCCTTGTACCTCTCACTGTATGTTGTGGAAATATAATTTCAAGTTCATTATGATAACACTGATGGCGGAAATACTACTCATTGAAACAGAAAAAGACTCCCCTATTGCAGATATACTCCGCACACTCGGTCACTCTATCATCAGAATCTATTTTGCTGAAGGGGCTGCTGGTCCGAAAAAAGTAGAGCAGATTCCCGATCTGATTCTTTGGGATGTGGACATTGATTATTCCCCTCTGCGCTTCCTGCAGACGGATCATACCCGCATGGCTGAAGCGTCCATTCCCGAGATCGTCCTGTTGAAAACCTATAACAAAGAGTTTCTCCGTTCATGGCTGGGGGGGCCGCATTTCGGTTTTATGCTGCGGCCGGTGAGCGAATCGGCAGTGATTTCGGTTGTGGAAAATGTGCTGAACCGGCCGCAGCTTCACCTCAGCAACTCAATCCCCTCTCACTACCTCGAACAGTATGCAGAGAACCGGGACATTGCCCACAGAAAACTATTAAATCAACGAAATTTTCTTTCCACAGTGATAGATTCACTGCGCTCTCCCTTCATTGTTATCGATGCCAAAACCTATGAGATAATCCTTGCAAATGCCGAGGCAATCCGCCACTCCGGTAGCTTACAGGTTCATTGTTACGAATTGACCCACAACCGTGCCAGCCCCTGCAGTGGCGAAAATCATGCATGTCCGCTTTCACATGTGGTGGAAACGGGAGAACCGTATTCGGTTGAACACCAGCACCAGTCCCCCGCGGGGGAGCCGCGCTTCGTCGAAGTGAGGGGCTATCCGATCAAGGATGAAAACGGAAGAGTAAGCCATATCATCGAGCATGAAACCGATATTACCACCCGGTACCTGTATCAGGAAAAACTCGAAGCGGCTAAACTGGCGGCGGAAGAGGCCAACCGCGCCAAATCGCAGTTCATTGCCAACATGTCGCACGAGCTGCGCACCCCTCTGAATATTATCCTCGGGTTCTCGGAACTTCTTACCCAGGAGGAGACCGATCCAAAAAAGCAGGAGAAACTGGCCAGTGTAGAACGGGCCGGTAAGAATCTTCTGGCGATAATAAATGACATACTGGATTTTTCACAGATCGAAGCAAAGCACCTCAAATTAGAGTATGAGCCGTTTTCCCTCCACAGCATGCTCATTCATCAGAACACCTTCTTTGAGAGGCAGCTGCAGCACAAGCAGATCGAGTTCAAAACAGAAATTGCCGATGATCTGCCGCCCCATTTTTACGGCGATCAGCGCAGAGTACACCAGATACTGATTAATCTGGTATCGAATGCCATCAAATTCACCCCGCAGGGAAAAGTAGTTTTAGATCGGAAGAGCGTCGTGTAGGGAAAGAGTGTGTCAGTAC
>CAZAMY010000491.1:0-2628 GCA_964485995.1 uncultured Sediminispirochaeta sp. | reverse complement strand
TTCTCTTTGGCAAGTTTACGGGCCCGGGGGGTGATCCGCGGCTCATCGTCTTCGTCCGTGTCTACATCCCCGCCGGAACTTTGGATGGCGCGTGTGCCTGCGTCCGCACCTGTCCCCGCGCTCTCACCCGTATCTGCGGCCGAAGAAGACCCGGCCTCGGCCAACAATCCGCTTATATCTTCATCTGCGGCAGCAATTACGGCAATTGCCGCTCCGCACTCGCGGGAGTCCCCTTCCGGACAGAGTATGGTGCGCAGCACTCCGGATGCGGGGCTCTCCAGCTCGTTTGTCAGCTTCTCGATTTCTATTTCGCAGAGGGCATCGCCTTCTGCAACCTCATCACCCTCTTCTACAAACCATTCGGCTAGGGTCCCCTCTTCCATATTGGCTCCGTAGCGGGGCATTGTTATCAGCATTCCCATAGTATCCGCTCCTTAAAAATCTATCACTTCGCGACAGGCAGCCACTACATGCTCGGCCCGCGGCAGGATGTAGTGCTCCATTTCGGGGGCAAAGGCCACCTGCGCATCCAGGCTGGTCACCCGCTTGATCGGGCTCTCCAGATACTCAAACAGCTCTTCATTGATGAAAGCGCTGATTTCTGCAGCAGCGCCCATGAACTTGGGCCCTTCCTGTACGATGACCAGACGGTTGGTCTTGGCAACCGATTCCTTGATGGTCTGCTTATCAAGGGGAAACAGGGTACGCGGGTCTATAATTTCGACACTAACCCCCTCTTTCTGCAGCTCTTCCGCCGCTTTATGAGCCAGGTCGAGCATTTTCATACTGGCAACCAGGGTGATATCCTCACCTTCCCGCTCGATCTCCGCCTTATACAGCTCGATCTCGTAGGGCTCTTCCGGCACTTCGCCCTTCTGGTTGTAGAGCAGCTTGTGCTCCAGGTAGACCACCGGATTGTTGTTGCGGATGGCGCTGATCAGCATCCCCTTGGCCTCATACGGGCTGGCCGGAGCAACAATTACCAGCCCGGGCACGTTCATAAGCCAGGGTTCGATGCTTTGGGAGTGGTGATAGGCGGTCGAGAGTCCGGCACCAGTGGGAGCCCTGACTACCATGGCGGCGCTGGCCTGGCCCTGGTACATAAAGTTGAGTTTGGCGGCATTGTTGACCATCTGATCGAAACCGACCCCGATGAAATCGGCAAACATCATCTCCGCCACCGGTCGCAATCCGCAGACCGCCGCGCCGGCCGATAAGCCGAGAATGGCCGCTTCCGACAGGGGGGTATCCTTGGCCCGCTCAGGCCATTTGTCCCAGATACCCTGGGTAATGCCGAAGTCGCCGCCCATCTTAGCCACATCTTCCCCCAGAATAAATACAGAATCGTCCCGCTCCATCTCCTGATGCAGCGCTTCGTTTATCGCTTTTGAATATGTCAGTTTTCGTGCCATTACGCTCTATCCTCCGCATCTCGATCGGCCCACACGTACCGCAGGGCGTCTTTGGGGTTCGGTTTCGGGCTTTCCAGGGAAAACTTCACCGCATCTGCGATCTCCGCGTCCGCCTTTTCTTCCAACTTTTTCAACTCGTCTTCCTTCACCTTGTGATCAGCCAGCAGTCTGTCTCTGGCCATTTTAATGGGACAACGGTTGTGCCAGTACTCCACCTCTTCATCAGGGCGGTAGGCCGCCGGATCGCCGGCAAAGTGTCCCTGCCAGCGGTAGGTCATAAACTCGATGAGGCTGGGGCCTTTGCCCTGGCGGGCCCGTGTGGCCGCCCGCTCGGTGGCCTCGACCACCGCCTCGATATCATTGCCGTCGACCACCTCCTGCGGAACCCCGTATCCGTCGGCCCAAGTGGCCAGCTGTTCTTGCGGATGTGACTCTTTGTAGTGGGTCGAAATCGCATACTGGTTATTGATAAGACAATAGATGACCGGCAGCTTCCAGGTGGCGGCCAGATTCATGCTCTCATGGCAGGTACCCTCTCCCAGAGTACCGTCGCCGATAAACAGCGCCGTGACATCGTCGGTTTTACGGTAGACCGCGGCAAAGGCGGTTCCAAGAGCGGTTACCACAGTGGAACCCTGAATGCCGTTGAAGCCCATGTTGCGGCACTCCAGGTCGTTGATATGCATCGAACCCCCGCGGCCGCCGTTGATGCCGGTGGCTCTGCCGAATATCTCGGCCATCACCAGCTTTTTCTCGGTGCCGCTCAGGGCGATCGCCCCGTGGCCCCGGTGGTCGGGAAACTTGTAGTCGCTCCTCCGCAGGGCTCCGACCACTCCCGCCTGGGCCGCCTCCTGGCCGATACTCAGATGAATGAATCCGGGAATTGTCCCGTTCTTGGAGTAGTGCTCCACCTCTTCCTCGAACCTACGTATGGCGACCATATCGTAGTAGAGTTCCAACAATCTTTTCTTTGAAAGTGCCATTTCTCTCTCCTTTATTTCGCTATCGGGGGCACGGAGCATATCAGCTCAAAAAACTTCGACCGATGAGCTCGCGGTGATATTCGCCGGCACTGAAGGCCGCGCCACTGCGAACACTGTGTATCCTTATTTTCCCGATCGAATGGACCTGGTGATCGATGTAGTAAAAGTCGCGCCCCGCCGCCTCGAAAATATCCTCGAACAGCACCCCGTACTGCGGGGAGGAGTCTTTCGAG
>CAZAMY010000490.1:0-2631 GCA_964485995.1 uncultured Sediminispirochaeta sp. | reverse complement strand
GGTGGATGCCGAGGGCAATAAACGGGTAATGAGCAAACACGGCCGTGACTTTACCGGCGAGTTCGCCGCCGGGGCTCAAAAAACCCTCCAGATAGCGCGTATAATCGAAGCGAAGCAGGCCATACTGAAGTCGCGCAGCCCATCATGCGGCTACGGTTATGTGTACGACGGGCAGTTCGGCGGCACATTCCGCCAAGGCAACGGAATGACCGCCGAACTTTTGCTGCGCAGCGGAATAGAGGTCCTGTGCGCAGATGATCTACCGCCGGACTTCACGGGCTAAGGGAGAACCCTGGGGTACAGGGTCAGCCGGCCAGCTTTCCGGCTATCTCGGTGACATGCCGGCCCTGAAACCGGGCTGCTTCGAGCTCATTCTCGCTGGGCATGCGGCTGCCGTCACCGCCGGTGATCGTACTGGCCCCGTACGGGCTGCCGCCGCTTATCTCATTAACAGTGGTTTGACCCTGAAATGCGTAAGGCAGTCCCACCACCACCATACCGTGGTGCAGCAGGGTTACTTGACTGGTGAGAATAGTCGATTCCTGGCCGCCGTGCTGGGTGGCGGTAGAGCTCATCACACTGCCGACCTTGCCTACCAGAGCTCCGCTGGCCCACTGCGGGCCGGTGGAATCGAGGAACATCCGCATCTGCCCGATCATATTGCCGAAGCGGGTCGGAATGCCGAAAATAACTGCATCGGCCCATTCGAGGTCCTTCGGCGAAGCCACCGGCACATCGGCAAACTGTTTCTGTGCCTCCAGGGCACCCATCTGTTGCAGAATCTCATCCGAGAGCAACTCCGGAACCCGCATTATCTTTACTTCGCTGCCGTCCACCTTTCCGGCGCCTTCAGCCGCCGCTTTGGCCATCTGAAACATGTGTCCGTATGTCGAGTAAAACAAAACCAATACCTTCATAAAACAAACCTCCTATAATCTATTGCGCCGCAGCACCGCGGCCGAGACGTTTGGCCAAACCGGCCAGCAGCTCCAGCTCGAATTCGCTCAACTCCAGGGACGCAATCGCAAACCCGCGGGCCAGATGGGGAAAGTAATCGCCGATCAGCCGGCGCCCCTCCGGTGTCAGCTCTATAAGCCGCTCGCGCCGGTCGCCGTTACTCACTTTTCGAACCACCAGCTTCCGTTCTGCCAGCTGGTCGATGGTATAACTGATGTTCCCTTTGGTCTTCAGGATCTTCCGGCCAATCTCCGACTGGGTCAGCGGCTCCCGGTGCAGCAGCGCCTCCAGAATCTCGAACTGGGTCATACTGAGCTCCTCCGGAATCGGCGCCCTGGCAAAGGCGGCACTCTGTACCGAATCGGCCGCCCGGTTCAATGCGATGAACGCGTCCAGTGCCGCTGCTTCCCGCCGGTTTCCCCTGTAATGACTGGCCATACCGTCTCCTTAACTAGTTCTAAATTGAACTAAAATTAAAATAATAATCATTACAAAATTAGTCAAAAAAAATTTATGGAAAAATTTCAATCCTTTCCGCCGGCGGTTATGCCCGAACCCGCCGGGGCCAGTGCGCAAGAGGCTCCGGGCCGGAGGGCCCGCTGCTTGCGATCTGCCCGGCTTTCTAATATACATGTAGCAGAGGGACGACATGAAACTACGCCGGATTATCGCACTACTGATGCTCGTGTGTGTATGCGCCGCCGCCGCCGGCCAGACGAGTGACGGCAAGCAGATCGGCCTGGCCCTGGCCGGCGGTGGTGCCCTGGGCTTTGCCCATCTGGGAGTGATACTCGAACTGGAGGCCGCCGGGGTTCCGGTGCATTATGTAGCGGGGACCAGTATGGGCAGTATAGTCGGTGCGCTGTACGCCACCGGCTACAGCGGGCCGGAGATGCTCGAGATAGCCAGAGAGACCGACTGGAACCGCGTCTTTATGGACCGCCGGCCCCGCCGGTTCATGAATTACGAGCAGCGGCGCAGCGATAAAGACTATCTGATAGAACTGGGGTTGTATCAGGGGAACGATGTGCTCGGGGCGGGGGTGTCGGCCGGGCAGAACGCCGTGGAACTACTCGACCGCCTGATGCGCACCTATGCCGTGTCCGGCTCATTTGACCGCTTTCCGCGGCCTTTACGGATTGTAGCCACTGATCTTATCACGGGGGAAGAGGTGGTGTGTGCTGATGGAGACCTGAAGAGTGCCATCCGGGCCAGCATGGCGGTGCCGGGTGTCTTCACACCGCTGAAGTACCGCGGCCGCTTGTTGATCGACGGCGGCTGGGTGAATGTGCTGCCGGTGGATGCGGTGCGTGAAATGGGGGCCGACTATGTAATCGCGGTCAACCTCAACATCCTTGCAGACGAAGAAGAGGCGCTCGACTCGGCAGCGGCGGTGCTGACACAGTCCAGCCAGATACTGCGCCGGCCCCGGCTGGAGGCGAATTTGCAGCAGGCCGATCTGGTGATCAGCCCCGAGATTTCCGGTTACAACAAGGCCAGCTTTGAACAGGCGCTGGAGCTGGTAGAGGCGGGGCGGCGGGCTGCCCGGGCGGTACTGCCGCAATTGGCGGCGGCGGCCGATCAGGCGGCCCAAGGCCCGGTTGAGGCGATGGACGGCGGCTCGCCGGCTTCCCCGGGAGCCGACTGTTGGGCCGAATCGATTGCCTCCGGCGT
>CAZAMY010000489.1:0-2633 GCA_964485995.1 uncultured Sediminispirochaeta sp. | reverse complement strand
TTTTTTGCTGTTTCAGGTGAACCGCGGCAATCCCCAGCAATGCATTCTTGTGCCCGGGCTTCAGGCTCAAGGCCCGTTGCAGATAGGATTCAGCTCCGCTGAAGTCGCCGGTATAGAGGCAGGACATTCCGAGCAGATAATAAAACTGAAAACTCTGGCGGTAGCGGAATATCTGCGACTCGAGCAGCTGCAGTATGTGAGTATATTTTTTTCGGCGATACAACTGGGTCGCCTTTTTGAGATCGTTCCCTCCCATCCGCGGTTCTCCGGTATCAGCGATCAATCGCTGCTTTGATATTGACTCTGTTTTTCACGAAGATTGTTGAGCGATTTTTCTAGGACCTCGATTTTTTCTTCGCTTATATCTTCTGGAAAAGAAAGCAGACTGTTGATTTGCGATATAACATCATTTACTGCGATTAAATCCTCTCTGACCAGCTGCTGCCTGCTCTTGCCGCTGCTGTCACTCTTCGTGCTGCTCAAGATCTGATCGAGATTACTCTCTGTTGCAGTAATTTGTAACGGTCTGCCGGTAAAGGCGCCTATTGCCGCTGTAATGCTGCGGCGGGCACCTGCAGCCAGCTTGATAGGATCGTAAAACTGGCATACCGCCGAATCGTTGATTGAATAAGGTAAAAGATTGAAATTCCGGTTGCCCTGTACCTGCATATTCCACAGGTTTTCACTCAGGCGTTTCCAGTTGGCAAATACCACCTTGTCAGGCAGGGTAATACCGCTGCCTTTCAGCATCGAGATCAAGCCCTCAAAGCTGTCCAGTTCCTGTTCAGTCGGAGATACCCAGTAGCTCGGCGGACGCAGTGAATAGCCGGTCTCACTCGCGAGTTGTTCGTTATCCGAGGTGAAAAAATGGGCATCCCGCTTTTCACCGAGATAAGTATCGAACAAGTGGTGTACTCCAACCGATTGAATATTTTCTGACTTATTTATAATTGTCGTATCGATTCGGATGCCGTCAGCAAGACCTGATGGGTTCGACTTGACAAATCGAAAAGTCTGTCGGATTTCCAGCTGCGCGGAGGTCCAGGTGAACTGTGCCCCCTGTGAGGTTTCTGCGGTGTTCTGGGTAAAAGCGTTGGATGAACCGAGTGTAATTACACGGTTGTTATGCAGTATGCCGGTAGAACTTGTCCGCGGATCACGCTGAAACAGCAGTGACACATATTTGTCCGTATCGATATCGCTCAAATAATAAAGAGAAAACCTGCCGCTGTCTTCATGCAGCACCAGTCGCACGCGTCCCTGTTCGATGGTCAAACTGCTCAGTGCAGTCGGCACAAGAATTAAAAAAACAGACACTAGTACAATAAGTTGCCGTTTCATGAGTTACTCTCCTCATTTTTCTGCAGCCATTCGATATAGAAAAGTTTGAGTGACAGGGCTCTGTTCTTCAATTCGAGCAGCTCGCGCACATCGTCTTTCTCACCGGTGCCGGTGGATACAGGTGCAGCTTCACTTGCCGGTCTTTCGCCGGCCGAGGCTAGTTGTCGCTGCAGTTCAGAGACCCGTTGCTGTTCCTCTGACAGGCGCTGCTGCAGGCGACGGATCTCTGAGTCTTTTTCCGCTATTTCAGAGTTTAGTTGATTGATGAGTTCGTTGTCGTTGTCGGAGGTCGCTGCACTGAGCTTACGTTGATAGCTGCTGATAGCCTGCTCATAGGTTCTCTCGCGTTGCTGAAAGTCTTCGAGGGCCTTCAGATACTCCTCGTGACTGATCTTCAGCAGCTGCAGCAAGTCCTGTTCACGCTGTTTTAGTTCGATAAGCGATTTTCGGTAGGTGGCAGCCTCTACCTTGTAGCTGCGCGGATAATCGCGAATTACACTTGCATATAGTTTTTCGGCCTTGTCGAAGTGGCCGAGAGCGTAAAAGGACTCTCCTATCCAGAAGAGGGCGTTGGCGTTGTACTCATGCGAGGGGTACGCATCAACATAACTGTACAGCTGCCGGATGGCTTTTTCGTACTCTTTTTGAAGGAACAGAATCCTTCCCTTCTGGTATAACCCGTCGGGATACTTCGGGTGGTCCTGGTAGTTGGCGATAAAATAATCGATATTTTGTGCGGCCTTTTCGATCCTCTCCTGAGCGAGATGGCTGCGGCCAATCCAGAAATAGGCATCGCCGTAATACTCTTGTAAGTCAGAATCGAGAATAATATCGCGAAAGTGCAACAAGGCCTGCTCGTACTCGGCTCTCCCGAATGCTCGAATACCCGATTTCAATGCATCTGGAATAGTGCGCTCCTGGCTGTACACTGGCAGCGGAGCGAGCAGGACCATCAGAAACAGTAATAAAAGTGTTATCTTCTTTTTCATTTTAAAACCTTTTCCCCATCTTTATTCTCGACCCGTCGCAACTACAGATAAAGTATTTCTTTATCCCTTCATTGCCCGCACTTCCTCTTTCGGATCATCGGCCTTGAAAAAGGCGCTCCCGCTGACCAGCACATCGGCTCCGGCCGCGCGGACACTTTCGACGGTGCGGCGGTTTACTCCCCCGTCCACTTCAATAAGGTACTCGTATCCGTGAGCTTCAGCCTGCCTGCTGAGGTAGCTCACTTTATCCAGGCATTCGGGAATGCGCTCCTGTCCCCCGAAACCTGGATTTACCGTCATTAT
>CAZAMY010000488.1:0-2640 GCA_964485995.1 uncultured Sediminispirochaeta sp. | reverse complement strand
GAGGGCAGGGCGGCCAATGCGATATTCAGCAGCAGCAGACCCATTGCTTATTCGGCTCCGTCATTCTGGTTGGGCTGCGGCGGATTCTGCCGCATGTATTCGTGTTCCTCCCGCACTTCGATTATCAAATCACGCAGCTTCCAGTCCAGATTTGAAGGGGTGGAGGTGGTGAAGGCGATACCCTGCGGATCCGCGCTTACCGATTTGGCGGCGCGCATAATGGCGATAGTCTCTTCGCGGGAAAAGCCGTGGATTAGTACTACTCGTTCGTCCTGGGTGGTATTACTCATAATTGCTCCTCTGAGGCTGGTATTATTTTGTTTGACCGTTTAAAAGCTTCGCAGTATTTTAAAGGTACCATTTAATTCTAATGAATAAAGCAGGATATTAAAATACCGGTAATTCTACTTTTGGAAGTCATATGACTTCCAAAAGTAGAATTACTGTTAAAATACATTTTTTCGAGGTGTAATAGATGCGATATGATAAAATGACTCACAAAGCCCAAGAAGCGCTGCAGGAATCTGACAGTCTGGTCGGGAAATACAATCATAGTACGATTGATGTTGATCACTATCTCATGGTGCTGCTGACGCAGCAGGACGGAGTTATACCACCACTCTTGGACCGGATTGGCGTAAATCGAGATGCCTTAGCCCAGGAACTGGATAAAATATTGAATGACAAGCCCCGGGTGTACGGCTCCACGGCGCAGGTCAGCATCTCTCCGGAGCTGGCGAATGTGCTGCGCCAGGCCGAGAGCGAGGCTGATTCTCTGAAAGATGACTACATCAGTGCCGAGCACATCCTTCTGGCTATTCTCCACCAGGCCAGCCGCAGCAGCGAGCTGCTGAAGCGCCATGGTGTGACCCGCCACGCGGTTCTCTCGGCGCTGAAGAGCATCCGCGGCAACCAGCGGGTGACCGACCAGAACCCGGAGGGCCGCTATCAGGCCCTGGAGAAGTACTGCCGTGACCTGACCCGGCTGGCCCGGCGGGAGAAGCTCGACCCGGTCATCGGCCGGGACGAAGAAATACGGCGGGTGATGCAGGTGCTCAGCCGGCGGACCAAAAACAACCCGGTGCTGATCGGAGAACCGGGTGTCGGTAAAACCGCCATTGCCGAGGGCATGGCAATCCGGATCGTCTCCGGGGATGTGCCCGACAGCCTGAAGGACAAGCGGCTGCTGGCCCTCGATCTGGGATCCCTGGTGGCCGGAGCCAAGTTCCGCGGCGAGTTCGAGGAGCGCCTTAAAGCGGTTATTCAGGAGGTCTCCGAGTCCGACGGACAGATTATCCTGTTTATAGACGAGCTGCACACCCTGGTGGGAGCCGGTGCGGCGGAAGGGGCCATGGATGCCTCCAACCTGCTCAAACCGGCCCTGGCCAGGGGCGACCTGCGGGCCATCGGCGCCACTACCCTGGATGAGTTTCGCAAGCACATAGAAAAAGACCCGGCCCTGGAACGGCGTTTTCAGCCGGTCTTTACCAGTGAGCCCTCGGTAGAGAGCAGTATCGCCATTCTGCGGGGCATCAAAGACCGTTACGAGGTGCATCACGGGGTGCGGGTGCGCGACGAGGCGCTGATCGCCGCCGCTACGCTCTCCGACCGCTATATTACCAGCCGCTTTCTGCCGGACAAGGCTATCGACCTGGTGGACGAGGCGGCCAGCCGCCTGAAGATGGAGATCGAGAGCCAGCCCATTGAACTGGACAAGATCCAGCGCAAGATTCTGCAGGCCGACATCGAGCGCCAGGCCCTCTCCCGCGAGGAGGACGAGGCCAGCCGCGAAAGGTTAAAGAAGCTGGAGAGGGAGCTGGGCGAACTGAAGTCGAAGCGCGATACTATGCACCTGCAATGGCAGAATGAAAAGCATATAATTGATGAAATCCGTTCTCTGAAGGCGGAGCTGGAAGATTACAAGCGCGATGAGGCCCGCTACGAGCGCGAGGGCGACCTTTCAAAAGCAGCCGAGATAAAACACGGCAAGCTTCCGCAGACAAAGGCGAAGATCGAGGAGAAGGGCCAGGAACTGGAGAAGCTGCAGGGCGGTTCCCAGCTGCTGCGGGAAGAGGTCTCCGAAGAGGATATTGCCCAGGTGGTGGCTACCTGGACCGGCATTCCGGTGTCTAAAATGATGGCCAGCGAGATGGCCAAGTACCTCAAACTGGAGGACACCCTTTCAAAACGGGTAGTCGGTCAGGATGAGGCCATTACCGCCGTCTCGGATGCCATCCGGCGCAACAAAACCGGCCTCAGCGACGAGAACAAACCTCTAGGATCCTTTATCTTTATCGGACCCACCGGGGTGGGAAAAACCGAGCTGGCCAAAACCCTGGCGGACTTCCTGTTCGACGACGAGCGGGCGCTCAAACGCATAGATATGAGCGAGTACATGGAAAAGCACTCGGTCTCGCGCCTGATCGGGGCTCCTCCCGGCTATGTTGGCTATGAAGAGGGCGGCCAGCTGACCGAAGCGGTGCGCCGGCGCCCCTATTCGGTGGTGCTGTTCGACGAAATTGAAAAAGCGCACCCCGACGTGTTCAACGTGCTGCTGCAGCTGCTCGACGACGGCCGCCTGACCGACGGGCAGGGCCGGCTGGTGGACTTCCGTAACACCATCGTCATCATGACCAGCAA
>CAZAMY010000487.1:0-2647 GCA_964485995.1 uncultured Sediminispirochaeta sp. | reverse complement strand
CTGCACCAGAAACCAGTTGTAGAGGGCGATCATACGGTTGGTGAATGAATCGCGCATCTTGTTGTGGAAGATCTTCAGGTCCATAACATCCACTGTATTGAGGCCGTAGAATATGATTCCCTGCTGCGAGGGTACAATCAGCATCTGCATTGACATGTTTTCTTTGCCGACAATGGGAAAGAACATATAGGTCATGGTGGTGAGATTGACTATGTTCATGCGAAAGCTGTTGGTGCCGCTCTGGTAGTCGACTTTGGAAATGTTTTTACCGAAAGTAAGGTCTTTCTGATGAATGTAGATCGTCTCCTTATCGGGAATCTGGTCCACCAGGGGATCGGCTATCCTCTCTTTCTCATCCGGATTATTTATTGCCCATGCCTCGGCGAAGAGAGTGCGCATGCGCTCCCGGGAAGCTGAATAGTATTCGATTCCCTGCAGGCTGCTGATGCTGCGCAGTATGTTGTAAACCTCCAGCAGGAACTCCTCTTGCGGCAGACCAGTGAGTGTACGGCTGATATCGTTCCAGGGAATCAGATACAGTGATTCAACCCCCACAACATAGTCGATTGCGTAGGCTGCCTGAATCAGGTCGCCTGAGAGGTTTATCGCCGGCAAGTGCACCGCCCGGCTGTCGTCGGTAAAAAAGCGGTTGAAGCCCGCCTCGCCTTCGTCGAGTTTCTGTTCAAACTGCGTAAGAGTGTCGCGTGTAAATAGCTCGTCCATCGAAGGCAGGGTGTTCGAAAACTCCGGCTGCCCGGCGCTCAATGTAACCGGCACAAGCAATATCAGGACGCTAATTGTAAGTAAAGTCTTTTTCATGGGTAAGAAGATAGTGCAGGTTTTTAGTTTCTTCAAGGCGGAGCACCCTCCGGCTCGCAATATTTGAGCAAAACGTGTATAAATGGAGTATGAAGTTTGAAGTTCAGTCTGAAATAGGCCAATTGAAACGGGTGCTGCTGCATCGGCCGGGTAAGGAGCTGGAGCAGCTGACACCGCGTTACCTTCCGGAAATGCTGTTCGAGGATATCCCCTGGTTGAAAAAGATCCAGGAAGAGCACGACGCCTTTGCCGCGGCTCTGCGGAAGCATGGTGCCGAGGTATGGTACTATCGCGAACTGCTGGAGGCGGTGTGTCGCCAGCCGGAGGTGCGCGGCGAGTTAACCGAAGAGATAGTTGCGGAGTGCCGGATAGGGGATGAGGGTCTGCGGTGCGATTTGGTCGACTACCTGGAGCAGCTGGAATCTACTCAGTTTGCAGATGTACTTATTACCGGCTTGCGGAAACAGGAGCTCCATCCTGCTGACGGGACGCGCCTGGCCCATTTTGTGAAGGATGCGCATCCTTTCTACGTAAATCCGCTGACCAACCTCTACTTTGCCCGCGATCCGGGGGCTGTCATCGGAACCGGTCTGGCGATCAATGCCATGAAGGCGCCGGCGCGGATACGAGAGACCCGGATTTTGTCGGCAATTTACCGTTACCATCCTAGTTTTAACGAAACGAATTTACCTTTGTGGTACCACTACTCAGATCTTGATACTATCGAAGGCGGTGATATACTGGTTTTGAGCGGTGACACGGTGGCGGTCGGCTGCAGCCAGCGTACCAGTACCGAAGGTATCGAGCGGCTGGCCAGGCGTCTGTTTGCCGGCGGCTATGCGCAGGTGCTGGTAATCCAGATTCCTTTTCGGCGTGAGTATATGCATCTGGATACGGTGTTCACTATGGTCGACCGGGAGGCCTTTTCCGTATTCCCTGAAATCAGGCGAAAGGTTTCGGTGTTCAGGTTAGAGCCTGATAAGGATGGTGATGTGCGGGTGAATCCGCTGGACAGCCTGGAAGAGGCTTTGAAGAGCTCCCTGGGACTGTCGGCTGTACGGCTGATCGAAAGCGGCGGCGATGATGATCTGACTGCCGCCAGAGAGCAGTGGAACGACAGTACCAACACGCTGGCCCTGGCCCCGGGAAAGGTGGTGACCTACGACCGTAATGCCGCTTCGAATGAAACGCTGCGCAGAAATGGTGTCGAAGTGGTGGAGATTGAAGGTTCGGAGCTCGTTCGCGGACGGGGAGGTCCGCGTTGTATGAGTATGCCACTGCTGCGTGACCCTGTGTGACAATGCAGCCTAAATTTATTAGCATCATATATTGAAAAGGGAGGATGAACATGCCGGTTAATTTGAAAGGTCGCAGTCTTTTGAGCTTAAAGGACTACAGTCGCGAGGAGATTCTGTTTCTGTTGGATCTGTCGGAAGATCTGAAACGGAAAAAGAGAGCTGGTATAAAAGGCGACTTGCTTGATGGAAAAAACATCGTTCTTCTATTTGAAAAGGCCTCTACCCGGACCCGCTGTGCCTTCGAGGTGGCCGCTTTTGATGAAGGGGCCAGAGTCACCTTTTTAACCAATAGTCAGATGGGGAAAAAGGAGTCGATGGAGGATACCGCCAAGGTGCTCGGCCGCTATTACGACGGTATTGAGTTTCGCGGTTTCAAACAGGAGACTGTGGAGATGCTGGCCATGCATTCCGGTGTTCCGGTGTGGAACGGGCTGACCGATCTGTATCATCCTACACAGATACTGGCCGACTTCATGACAATCCGCGAATCTGTTCCCAAGCCGATGAACAAGGTAAAGTTCGTGTTCGTG
>CAZAMY010000486.1:0-2665 GCA_964485995.1 uncultured Sediminispirochaeta sp. | reverse complement strand
AATACCGGTATGATTAAAATAGCGAACCAGAATGCCTCTTTCTTTCAGGCCGGAGTACACGGTGTAGCCATCGACTCCCGGGGCGGCAGCAAAAATGAAATTTGCCGTCGAGGGGAGTACTTTCCAGCCCCGCCTGGCGAGCTGCTCCACTGTGTAAGTGCGGGTTGTGACGACCTGGTCGCGAATCTGTTGAAAGTAGGTCTCGTCTTCTAATGCCTGGATTGCAAGCTCCTGACTGAGCCGGTTCAGAGGATACGAGTTGAAGGAGTCCTTTACTGAAAAGATGGTTTGTATCAGTTCGGGGTTGGCCAGAGCAAACCCGAGTCTGAGACCGGCCAGCGACCGGCTCTTTGAGAAGGTATGCACCACCACCAGATTCGGAAACTCGCGAATCAGGGCGCTGCAGCTTTCCCCGCCGAAGTCCACATATGCCTCATCGATTACATATACCCGGTCCTCCCGGGATGACCGCAGGAAGTCAGCAATCTGACTGCGCGAAAGGGCAATCCCCGTGGGGGCGTTCGGATTCGGAAAAATTACCCCTGAGTACTGCCTGTGTTCCCGAAAGCCCTCTAAACGGACGGAAAAGTCCCGGTTCATTGGAATCCTTTGATATTCCAATCCGTAATAAGTGCAGTACACCGGATAGAAGCTGTAGGTGTGCGCTGGAAACAGAACCGGCCCGTTGTTGGCATCGAAAAAGGCGTAAAATATGAAAGCAAGTACCTCATCGGATCCGTTGCCGGTAAACACCTCTTCCGGACTCAGCTGATACCGCTGGGCTATGGCTTGGCGCAATCGTAGAGACTGGGGATCCGGATAGAGCCGCAGTTCTTCGGCCCGGTAGTTCTCCAGCAGCGCCTGTACACCCGGGGCCGGCGGGTACGGATTTTCATTTGTATTGAGTTTAATGTACTGCTTGTCCTGCGGCTGCTCGCCGGGGGTGTACGGGGTCAGGGCTTTTGCCCGGGCTGACACAAGGGATGACTTCATTCTTCCTCCAAATTACTGAACGGAGAGTTTTTCAGCAGCGGGCGGATCTCCGCCACCATATAGAACGATCCAGTGACCAGGATCGGTCGTCCGGCAGATAGTTCCATAGCCCTGCGCAGAGCCTGCGTGGCTTCAACATGCAGTTCCGCCTGTGGAGCTGCACTGCGGAATATTTCGGCAACCTGTTCCGGTGAGTTTGGTTTGAACGTGCCTGGCCGCGAAATAATAATGTCGGAAAAGGACTCGGATACCGCCGCCGCCATGCCGGCGGTATCCTTGCCTTCGACCGATCCAAAAATGCAGACAGCTTCGGCTCCATAGATTCTCTGAAAAGTTGCGATAGTACGGCGGACTGAAGTAGGGGTGTGCGCCCCATCGAGTACTATCGGCGGATCTGAGCTGCACTGTTCCATTCTTCCCGGAAGGCGGGCATTCGCGACGGCTTGCAGCATATGTTCAAAATTAAGCGAATCGCAGCACTGCGGCAACAACTCGTGCAGCACTGTCAGAGCTAACCCTGCGTTTTCAGCCTGCACCTCGCCCTGCATTGCTAAATCCAGTTCTACCAGTGAAGCTCCGTCGGGAGCCTCACCGCTGTCTTGCCACCGCAGAAACAGATGGGTGCCCTGCGCATCCACGGTTCCGGCGAATTCGGCCGGATAGTCGGGAAAATAGAACAGTTGACTGCCGACCTTCTCGGCCCGCGAACGGATCACAGCAAGAACCGCCTCTCTCTGCCGCGACACAAAAACCGGTGCTCCCGGTTTTATTATGCCCGCTTTTTCGCCTGCAATCTGTTCGAATGTGTTGCCGAGTATATCGGTGTGTTCGAGTTCGATCGAGGTAATTACTGAGGCCTGCGGGCTGACTACATTGGTGGCGTCGAGGCGTCCGCCTATACCGGTTTCAATAACGGCGTAGCTGCAGCCGGCCGCAACAAACAGCAGAAAGGCAAACAGGGTAAACAGTTCGAAAGCGGTTGGTTCCGCGTCGCCTATCAGAACAGACCGCTTGAAACCGGGCAACGATTGCTTAATGCGTACACCGACATCCAGATACAGCGTGTTGTCGAAGAAACGCCCCGCTTCGGTGATGCGTTCCCGGTAGTCGCTTATATGTGGTGAGCTGTACAGCCCGGTTTTGAATCCGAGTGCTTCCAGGCCGCTGGCGATGTAGACAGCGGTGGAGCCCTTGCCCTTGGAGCCGGCAATGTGGATGATTTTCAGGTGTTGCTGTGGGTTGTCGAAGAACTCGAGGAGCTGCCGCATTCGGTCGAGTCGGTATTCGCGGATGGTCTGCTTCTGTTTTTGTTCGAAGTTGACGAAAGAACCGAAGTAGGCAAACAGCTCCTCTACAGCGGTTTCCGAGGTGCTCACTCTTCCCTCCGCAGTTTGAGGGCGTTTCCATGGGTAATAAAACCTTCATAATCGGCAATACGCTCAACATGCTCTTTGAGCTGTAGATATGCACGCTTCTCCGAATAGACGACCGATGAGAATTTTATAAAATCGCGTACTGAAACCGGAGAATAGCTCTTTGCCCATCCGCCGGTCGGCAGAACCGCGTTTGCGCCGGTGGTATAGTTGGCCGCCGAAAACGGCAAGTGCCGGCCCAGCAAAATTTCGCCTGCATTCCGGATTGCATTCATAGTGGCAAAGGGATCCTGTGTATT
>CAZAMY010000485.1:0-2669 GCA_964485995.1 uncultured Sediminispirochaeta sp. | reverse complement strand
CCCGTGATAAAAACAGAAGTAGATACTGTCGTTTTGCTCTTCAACAAAAAACTGTAAATTCACATTATAGCCGGGCTCACGCTTCATAGTTTCCGGCAGACGCCGCGCGTCTTCTATTGGTCCGAGCACCTCATCGATTAACTGAGTTCGTAAATAGAGGTTTTCCGGAATCTCAGAGGCGGCATGGCCAGAAGGATCTGGAACTGCCCACAGGGGTGCGGCGGCTGAGGTAACCAGAAACCAAACCGGCAGCAGTAACATGACAGTTCTTCGTACACTCATATACACTCTATATCGACCGCTTAGGGGTATTGTCTAAGATCTCTTCGATCTTTTTTTTCTGCTCGCGAACCCGTCCCTGCAGGAGCAGTAGCTCATTTCTGACGGCAGTAATATGGGCGCGGGCGTTCTTTTCCTCGGAATAGAACTCATCCCACAACTTTTCCTGCACTCCTGCCAGCGTAAACTTCTTTTCATGCAGGAGATATTTGATGCGCAGCAGAAGATCGAGCTCCTGTCGCGAGTAAACCCTTCGGCCGGCCTGATCCTTGCGGGGAGAGAGAATCGGAAGCTCCTGTTCCCAGTAGCGCAGCACATGCGGCTTCACACCGAGAAGTTCACAGACTGTGCCGATTTGATACCCAGCCATGCCGCCCTCGTTTAACTCTGATGTCCGGAACGCTCCCGCAGCTCAACAGTAATCGGTACGTTCGCAAAGCCCAACTCTCTGCGGATACCATTGGTCATATACTGCACATAAGACTTCGGAAAGCCTTTCTTCCGGTTTACAAAAATAAGGAACCGGACCGGACTGCTCGCAACCTGCGTGGCGTAGTAGACCTTGAAGTGGCCCCGAGTACTGCGGGGTGGTTGTGAGTGAGCTACCAAATCCTGGATCAGCTCATTGACCACCGGGGTTTCTACCCGCCGATTGAGCTGTTTCCACACCGAGTATACATTGCTCAGTAGTCGCTCGATTCCGTCTCCGGTTTTTGCCGAGAGGGGTACGATCGGTGCAAAGCCGAGTATAGGGAACATATAGCGAACCCGGTCCTGGATGGCCTGCATCTGGTTCTTTACTTTCTCGACCTTGTCCCATTTATTCAGAACGATGAGAATTCCCTTGCCGCGCTTAACCGCCTGCTGGGCAATTTTTTTGTCCTGATCGGTCAGCCCCTCTTCCACGTCGATCAGCAGCAGTACTACATCACTGTCTTCAATGGTTTTAAAAGCCCGGTTTACCGAGTAGTACTCAACCGACTCCTGTACTTTCTTCTTCCGGCGGATACCGGCGGTATCCATAACCTGAAAGACGGTTCCGCGATGACGAAACTTGCCCTCGATGACATCCCGGGTTGTTCCGGGAATATCGGATACAATGGAAGACTCACTGCCGATTAAATAGTTCGAGAGCGTCGACTTGCCGGTATTCGGTTTCCCGAGTACGGCTATGCGTATGGTCGGCTCCGGAGGAGTTGCCTGGGCCGCTGCTTCGAAATCAACAACCTCTTCGATCTTCTCCTCCAGATCATCTATTCCGGTTCCGTGCGCAGCAGACACGCCCACTACATGCTCGAACCCGAGTGAATAGAAGTCCCACAACAGGGCTTCCCGCTGCTGATTGTCGACTTTGTTCACCACTACGATCAACTTGTCGGTGTAGGATCTTATTTTTTCGACAAAGCTCTCGTCCTCAGCTGTATATTCATTTATATCGAGCATCAGCAGCACCAGGTCTACATCCTGCAGCAGAGAGAGGAGCTTTTCACGCACCAGTGAATCAATGTCCACCGCATCCACTCGATACCCGCCCGTATCGATCAATTCCACTGACTGACCGGCAATTATCGCCGGCTCACGCACCGCATCTCTGGTGACACCGGGGGTGGGATCCGTAATAGCTCTGCGTTTTCCTACTAAGCGGTTGAAAAGGGTAGATTTACCCACGTTCGGGCGGCCTACAATGGCAATTTTCACACCCGATTGATTATTGTATGAGATCGAACCGTTCATTCATCCATTTCCTTACAAATTTGTCTATCTCCGGAGCAGATTTCATCTCCATTACAATACCGGTAAGCTCTTCGGCTTCCGACATGCTTACGGAGCGGATAATCTTCTTCACTTCGGGGATGGTAAAAGCGCTCATGCTGAAAATATCGAGACCGAGACCCAGCAGAAGCACGGCTGCCAACGGATATCCGGCCATTTCGCCGCACATACCCACTGGTATGCTGGCATTATGCGCACTCTCTATCACAATTTTCAATAAGCGCAATACCCCGGGATGAAAGGGTTCGTATAAATAGGCAATCTTTTCATTGCCGCGGTCTACTGCAATTGTGTATTGTATCAGGTCGTTGGTACCAATCGAGAAAAAATCTACTTTTTTGGCCAGAAGGTCGGCCGTCAGAGCCGCAGCAGGGACTTCTATCATGATACCGATCGGCAAATCCTCTTTAAATGCGATGCTCTCTTTGCGCAGCTCCTGCTTCACTTCTTCCATAACCTCGAGTACATTATCGAGCTCCTCGACCCCCGATATCATCGGAAACATGATCCGCAGATCGCCGTACACCGATGCACGAAGCATAGCCCTCAGTTGGGTTTTGAAGAGATCCTTGCGGGACAGACAGAAGCGCACCGCCCGCCAGCCGGTCCTGCGCCGC
>CAZAMY010000484.1:0-2671 GCA_964485995.1 uncultured Sediminispirochaeta sp. | reverse complement strand
CGGGCTGTCTTTAACTTTTCACCAATTGATTCCATACGCTAATTTTCCGGTTCAAATAGAAAGTTGTCGATTTGATACGCCGACGGCGGGTCCTCGAAACGAAATCGAGTATTGGGAAGATCCTGGTTCACCTGGATATTCACAAAATCGAACTGGAAGGTCTCATAATCATCGGTAATACCTACCATTCGCCGTATCATCATATTTTTATTCACCGACATTTCTATCTGCCGAAAGCCCTCGCCGGGCGTCCGCCAGGCAAGCTTGAGCTTACGCACCATTTCATCCGAACCCTCCTCGATGGGAACCGGTTCCGGTCCGTCGAGAAAAGCGACGCTGTAGTTCTGCTTCAACAGCTCCAGTCCCTGCTCACTTACCATGGTCTCGAGAGAAGCCTGGGAGTGACGGGTTATCTCCTGCCGCATAAGCACGTGGTGCATGGGTAAATATAGCATCATCTGAATACCGTCCACGACCAGCACCTGGTCCTCCGGCTCAGTAAAATTAATTCTGAGAAGGTTCGGGGTTTTGTAGTAGATCTTGCCTTCCAGGACTTCCTCACCTTTGGTGATGGTAATATCAGCCTGATAGTCTTCAATAGTACCGTAATGCTCCGACACAGCGTTAAAGTACTGTTCGGCGGTAAGAATATCCTGGGCAACCAGTGACGTCGGCATTATCGTCGCCAACAAGACGAGTGCGTACAAGTAAATAGTTCTCTTTTTCATCTGTTTCATCATACTCACAGTGGGGTATTTGTCAAGGACGGCATATGCCGCTCGGCGGGCAATTTATTGTCCGTTAGAAAGCTCCACATACTGCAGAGCCAGATATTTTAACCCGTTTTCGGAAAGCTTCAAGGACTCATCGCATGCCGGGCAGATAAAGCGCTGATTTTTCATGTGTGCCGCTGCGCATTGTACACAGTAGACCCGCCCACAGCTCGGACACTTGCCGGCCGGCATCTCTCCGGGCGGCTCGCCGTACAGGCGAACCTGTTTTTGCGCGGGGATATCCCGTGGAACCCGCCACTCCCGGCCGCATTCGGCGCACTCGAAGTGCTCCTCGGTGATATCTAGAATGCGATCGAGCAGAGCCTGCGCATCTCTCCGGAATTCTCCGGTCAGCAGTTGTTCTGCCTCGCTGCGGGCTGTCTGCATATCTCCCGCGTGCATAGCACTTTGGGCATGCAGCAGTCTCAGCACATCCGAAGCGGCGTCGATCTCGAGGCCGGCCTGGCTGGCCGCCGCCCCCCGCTGGTATTCACCCTTCTCCATCGCAATTTTAGTGATGAGCTCGTAAGCCCTGGGGGTGGGGTGGCTCTCCAGCAAAACAGACAGCTGCTCTTCGGCGCCGTTGATAAACCCGCCGTCCCACAGGGCCGCCGCCAGGTTCTCCCTGAACACCGGTTCCTCCGGCTGCAGCCGAACCGCTGTGCGGTACTCTTCGGTTGCCTCATCCAGCCGTCCGCTCTCGGCGTACAGATTGCCCCGCTGGTTGCAGCTCGGCCCGTCCTCGCGCTCCAGCACTGATAGGGCTGCGTCCAGGCCTTCAGCCGCATACAGCACAGCCGAATAGTTGATTGCCACTTCGCTCTGGTCGGGCAGCTGCGCAAATGCCCGCTCCAGCAGACTGCGGGCGGCCGGATAATCTCCCCGCTCCATCTCGATTAAGCCGGCCAGATTGTGCACCCAGCCGTCATTCGGCTGCAGTTCCCGCGCCCGCTCTAGCGCCGTCAGAGCTTCCTGCGGATCGGCCCCCATCAGGTACTCACACTCAGCCCGCTTCAGCCAGTACAGATAGAATTCGGGATTCTTCTCGATCGCAGTTTTGAAACAGCGGACAGCCTCGGGGTGTTCGCCCCGCTGCATATGAATCAGCCCCTGCAAAAAATCGATCTCACTTTCCGCCTCGCCACGCTCTATCAGCCACTGAAAAATATCCTCTGCCCCCGGAATGTCGCTCTCCTGGAAGAGGAGTTTACCGCGTACCGTCTCGGCCACCGCATTATTGGCATCTATCCTTTTGATCTGTTCAAAAATGAATGGAAGCTCCTCAAAGGCCTCCTGCCGGAAGAAAAGCCGCGCCGCCTCGGCATAGAAATATGCCGCCCGGCCTGTCTCTCCGCTGCGGTCCAGCGCCCGGGCAGCATTCAGCTGAAAAATCGGCAGCTCGCCGTTCAGCTCCACCGCCTGCAGGTATCTCTCCGCAGCCGCCTGCCAGCGCCCCAGGGAATACTCGGCATTCCCGTACAGATTCCACAGCGGAGCATTTTCGGCAAATCGCTCGATAATTCCCTCGACATAACTGCGGGTGTCCAGAAACCGGTTCTGCAGATAGAGGATGTTGGCCTTTTCCAACTGAGCTTCGGCGTGGTTCGGCTCCTTCTGCAGACAGGCCTCTATCTGGGTCAAGGCTTCCGGATACATACCCAGGTTCAGATATGTTTCGGCCAGCAGAAACAGTCCGTCCACATCGGGCTCCTGTTTATGAAAGGCCCGCTTCAGTTGGACCAGCGCTGCGGTGAACTGCCCGCGGCCGTAGAGCCGTTCGGCCAGCCGTACCCGTCTCTGCGATTCAATCGGCAACACCTTGGTCCAGCGGTAGTACCACACCTCAACTTCCACCGGTCGCGCCTCCAGCATCCTCCGCTCCAGAGCGAAATCGGCCT
>CAZAMY010000483.1:0-2672 GCA_964485995.1 uncultured Sediminispirochaeta sp. | reverse complement strand
AAATCAAGATACCCAGCAGGCCCACCTTCTGGGCCCTGGCCACCAAACCAAGGCCGATGGTGGCCCACCACACCACCCAGTAGGGGTTGGCAATGCTAAGCAGTATGCCGGTGCGCAGCGCCCGGGCCGACACTGCCGATTTTTTCTCCGGGCCGTCCGGGCCGTCCGGGCCGTCCGGGCCTGTCGGGCCTGTCGGGCCGGCATCTGCATTCTGCCGGTCGTCGGCCTGTCTGCCGGCCGCGCCCCACTCGACCCGCAGCGTAGGCAGACTGCGAAACATGCCGAAGGCCATCCAGCCCAGAATAAGCGCTCCACCGAAAGAAACCAGAATAAAAAACAGGTCTTTCTGCAAAAGCGGCGCAACGCCGGCAATCAATGCCAGGACGAGAAGCCCTTCCAGCAGCAGGTGCCCGCTCATGATCAAGGGTCCGGCCACGGGCCCGCGCTTTACGCTTTCGCTGATGGTAGCCGTCAGCAACGGCCCCGGCATCATTGCCCCCGAGAGGGCTATCAGAAAAGACGATATAAACAACGAAGGTAGAGTTAACATATCAGAGCAATACCGCCAATGCACTCAACACGGCAACCGAACTGAGCACTACCACAATCAGATGGGCGCCGGTCAGAGCGACTCCAACAGCTACCGCTGCGCCTACCAGCCCATACCACAGCTGATCGTGAATGCCCAGAATCCCCGGAAATATGAGCGCTCCCAGGGCCGCATAGGGAATATTGCGCAGCATCCGGGCCAGTACAGGAGGTATTTTCTCCGCATCCAGCGCAACCAATGGCAAAAGCCGGGGGACGTAGGTAACCAAAGCCATACCGATGATGATAATCCAGACGGTACGATTGACCAGTTCAACTGTCATGTGTGTCCTCCTCGGTCTTCTCCACTCGCCCCCGCCGGCTGCGTAAAACCCGCGCCAGCTCCAGCAGCAGCACAGCCCCGATAGTCGCGCCGATGATCGCCCAGCCGGCCGGCAGAAACATGACGAACAGGCTATTGAGAACCGCCGCCGCACCGGCCAAAAACAGGGCCTTGCGGTACTTCTTTACAGAAGGGATCAGCAGCCCGATGAACATGGCATACAGGGCTACACTCATCCCCTGCTGAAAGGCCTCCGGCAGCGCCGAACCGGCCGCATATCCGATTCCGGAGTTGATCACCCAGCTCGAATAGGCCATCAGGCTGAGGCCGTAGAGGTAGTGAGATCCTACCGCCCCCTCCCGGGTAGATGCCACGGCAAACACCTCGTCGGTAATACCAAAGGCGTAGACTAGCCTGCGCAGTTTCGACTCCGGAATCGCCTTCTCGTTAATCGACATACTCATCAGCAGATGCCGGATGTTCACTATAAAAGTGGAAAAGACAATTTCCACCGCGCCGGTTCCCAGCGCCAACAGCCCCAGGGCCATAAACTGCGAGGCACCGGCGAACACCAGCAGGCTCATGCCGACGGTATGCGCCAGACTAATACCGGTGTTCTTTGCCAGCAGTCCGAAGGCAAGGGCAATCGGCATATATCCGATGGCAATACTCGCCCCAGAACGAATACCCTGAAAAAAACCGGGCAGCGTGGACAACCCGGTCGCTTCATCCTGCATTTTCAAAACCATTGATACTCCAATTATTTATAAACGAATAGAGAACTCCCCTCAAGTAGCTTTTATGGGGGGAATGGCTCTGTGTGTTGAAGCTAACCCTTTCAAAGGGTATCAAGAAAAAGGGTGGCTGCCAATAGATCTGCACAACCTCCGGGGCTCAGATTCCGCTTCACAAGCTCTGTATTCATTTTTTTAATACAGCTCTTTCCCGCGGCTGTGTACATACCACCGGCGGCCAACGCCCGGCGGGCAGCCGCCTGTGTAAAGCGCAGCTCCGACAGCCCTCCCCGGGCGGCCACATTGCTGTCCTCTACCACCGTCATGAGCGACAGCAGAACCTGCAGGCCCCTGGAATCGGCATCCAGGCCAGCCTCCCGGGCCTGGCGCAGAACCGGCATACCAAAGCTTCGAACCGCAGGAAAACCCCGCTCCGCCTCTCCCCTGATCCCGGTCAGTCCGTAGGCCCGGTACACCCGGGCACCGGCAGTCGGGCAGCCGCCCCGGTCAGCAGACAGCTCTTCATCCACAATTCCGGCCACCATACCGCCGGCACAGCTCAGCACTCTTTCCACGCAGAAATGCCCCTCACCACCGGCTGCGCGAGCAGCACTCACATACCCCCAGGCTGTACTGAGCAAGCCCAGGCTAAAAATTGCACCCTTATGGGTATTCACCCCGCCGCTGGCTCTGAACATCGCCGCTTCGGCTTCCTGGCCGATCCGGCGGGCCTGTGCAAACACCCCCTTCGGCAGCTGGCCGACCCGCTCTGCCCCGCAGGCCGCCATGCGGCCCAGAAAGGGAGCAATGGCCTCCGCACTGCGGTAAAAGGTGTGCAAATTCATATCGCGGTGCGAACCGTTGTCAAAGCGGTCTACCAACCCGGGTTTTGGGGCAATCCAGGCTTCCATCCGCAGCGCATCGACAGCGGCGCGGCTTACCTGTTCTGCAATAAGTTCGGATGCTAGTTTCGATTCAAGCAGTACCGCCATATCACTCCTGCGAGAAAAATCGGGTCACGGCTACATCGATGAAGCTGCGCAGCTCTTCAACAGAGTGGCGCTGCA
>CAZAMY010000482.1:0-2672 GCA_964485995.1 uncultured Sediminispirochaeta sp. | reverse complement strand
TTGCAGTCTCTATCACCTCGAGGAGAAAGTCCTCCTCCGTACGGGAGGCGTCTTCGGGAGAAAACTCGATCCTGTCAAAAAACCGTCGGGCATAATCAAGGTTTTCCTTGATTGACTCAAGTACCTGGCTCCGGTCCTTTTTCAGTTTGTACTCCCGGTGAAGGGGACTGGTGGCAATGAACAGATGCAGCATCGGATGCGCCGCATCCTTCACCGCTTCGTAGGTCACGTCGATGTCCTTCTTTACACAGCGCGAGAGTCCCACGACCGCGGCATTCTTGAGTATACCGGCGATACGGCGGACTGCCTCGAACTGCACTTTAGATGATACCGGAAAACCGGCTTCGATCACATCTACTCCCAAGCTCTCGAGGGCTTCCGCCATCTCAACCTTTTGGTCGAGGGTCATCGAGGCGCCGGGCGACTGTTCGCCGTCCCTTAATGTGGTATCGAAAATTTTAATATACCGTGCCATATACATGCTCCTTTCCCGTATCGGCCTTCTGTTTGGCTTCGTCTTTTTTCAACTTATAGATCAGCGAATCAGTCAAAGCCTGCCATGAGGCTTCGATAATGTTTTCGGACACTCCGACGGTTCCCCAGCTGGTCTCCTCATCGGAGGTATTGATGATTACCCTGGTCAGAGCGCAGGTACCCGATTCCTCGTTGAGAATTCGCACTTTATAGTCTGTCAGGCGGGTGTTTTTGATGTGCGGGTAAAACTTTTCCAGCACCTTCCGCAGGGCTTTGTCCAGCGCCTCCACCGGACCATTGCCGTCGGCGGAGGTGTGTTCCACCGGCTCGCTGTGTCCCTGTTCGCTGGAAATATGCTCGGGAACCGAGGCCTTGATGGTTGCCTCTGACCAGGTATTCCCGTCGCCGTTGTTCCAGATCATGACCCGGTAGCCGTGCAGGGTAAAGTACTCCTTCAGCGAGCCCATGAGCGCGGCTGAGAGTAGCTCGAAAGATGCCTCGGCACCTTCGAAGTGGTAGCCCTGCGATTCGAGCTCCTTTACCTTCTCGACTATCCGGCCGGCGGTTTCACTGTTCACTTCCTGACCTAAGCCCATGCTCTTGGTTTTCTCGATGATGTTGCTCTTGCCGGAAAGCTCCGAGACGGTAGTGAAGCGGGCGTTCCCGACCAGCTCGGGATTGATATGTTCATAGGTCTGCGGGTTCTTCCGCACCGCCGACACATGTATGCCGCCCTTGTGACTGAAGGCGTGCTGACCGACATAGGGCATATGCTCGAAGGGCGTAGTGTTGGACATCTCCGAAACGAAGTGAGATACATGCTGCAGCTTGCGAATGTTGTTCTCGCCCACTGTCCGATACCCGTGCTTAAGGCTCAGGTTGGGCAGCACACTACAGAGGTTGGCATTTCCGCAGCGCTCACCCAGTCCGTTGATGGTGCCCTGCACCATTCTGGCTCCGGAAGCCACTCCCAGCAGTGTGTTTGCAACTGCCACATCCGAGTCGTTGTGGGCATGCACACCGATCGGAAGAGAATAGTCTGCCACGACCTTTTCGGTTTCGCGCTGAAAATCGCCGGGCAGGGTGCCGCCGTTCGTATCGCATAATACCAGCCAGTCGGCACCGGCCTCCACCGCAGCGTTCAGGCAGGCAAAGGCATACTCAGGGTTGGCCTTCACTCCGTCAAAATAGTGCTCCGCATCAAAGACAACCTCTTCCACACGCTCTTTCAGGTATTTTACCGAGGAGTAGATCATCTCCAGGTTTTCCTCCGGAGTTACTCCGAGCGCTT
The DNA here is from genome assembly GCA_964485995.1 of uncultured Sediminispirochaeta sp. GTDB lineage: Bacteria > Spirochaetota > Spirochaetia > DSM-16054 > Sediminispirochaetaceae > DSBN01. The sequence continues at coordinate 907 of CAZAMY010000482.1, read as the reverse complement.
CCACCGCGTGCAGCTCCCAGGCTTTCCCGAACAGGGCGATTACCGGGACATTGCTGCGCAGCAGCAGGTCAAGATTGCGGTCCTTTTCCGCGGTGTTCTTCTTCATACGGGTTGAACCGAAGGCGGTGAGACGGGCATTTCTCAGCTTGATCGACTGTGCCTCCTGAAAGAACGCTGCGTCCTTGGGGTTCGATCCGGGCCAGCCGGCCTCGATGTAATGCATCCCCATATCATCCAGGGTCTCCATCACCCGCAGCTTGTCATACAGGGAAAAAGTCACACCCACCGACTGGGCGCCGTCCCGTAGTGTCGTATCGTATACCATTACCTGATCTTTCATACTTCTCTCCCTATTTCTGCACTATTTTTGCAGCCAGGACATCATTGAGCGCAGTTTTGCGCCGACGTCCTCCAGCTGATGCTCTTTTTCCAGCTGACGGGTGGCTTTAAATGAGGGTGCTCCGGCCTTGTTTTCCAGTATCCAGTCTTTGGCAAAGCGTCCGGTCTGGATATCCTTGAGAATTCCACGCATCGATTGCTTGGTCTCTTCGGTAATGAGCTTGTCCTGAGTGATGTAGTCGCCGTATTCAGCAGTGTTCGAAATGGAATAGCGCATGTAGCCGAAGCCGCCTTCGTAGATCAGGTCGACAATCAGTTTCATCTCATTTATGCACTCGAAATAGGCCATTTCCGGCTGGTATCCAGCTTCGATCAGGGTCTCGAATCCGGCTTTCATCAGGGATGTGACTCCGCCGCAGAGCACCGCCTGCTCGCCGAAGAGGTCGGTTTCGGTCTCTTCGCGAAAACTGGTGCGGAAGAGCCCGGCCCGTGTACAGCCGATTCCCTTGGCATACGCCCTTCCCAGCTCGTCGGCCTGCCCGCTGGCATCCTGATGCACCGCGATCAG
>CAZAMY010000481.1:0-2678 GCA_964485995.1 uncultured Sediminispirochaeta sp. | reverse complement strand
AGACAGCCTTTAGACAGTATGTACAGCCGGAAAAGGTGCGCGTTCGTCCTGGAACGCGAAAAGATATTATCGTAGAAGCCTGGAGCGAAGACCGTGCCGGTAATCAGAGCCGCATAGTACGCCAGGAGTTCGTTATCGACAAGGCGAGCATCTACGTAGCCCCAGATGGGAAGGATGCGTTCTCAGGCGGAAAAGAGAATCCTTTCAGAAGTATTGATCGAGCCCTTTATGAAGCACGAACAACTAACCGAAATACAATTTACCTGGCTTCCGGAGAGTACAAGATTTCTAATCCGGTTACTATTGAGAACCAGCTGAACATTGTCGGCGGCTTGAATAAAAATTCCTGGAAAGCTGATTCGTCCGGCCAAACCTTTTTGAGTATCGGCACTGACTTTGTGGCCAGTAAACCACTGTTTTCGATCCGCCAGGGTGCTCTCAAACTTGAAAACCTTACTTTATCGAATATCGATCTCGAAGATGCCCTTTGTGTGCAGGAAGGACAATATTCTACCCTGATTATTCGCAACAGCACTGTCTTGCATGCCAACGGTAATGCACCGACGATTATCTGGTCAAAAAGCGGGAACTTTGTTTTCAACAATTCTGTAATTGAAGTGGGGCCTGTTCGCAACGGCTCTATTCTGCGGATTGAAGATGCTTCAGCGGTACTGCGCAGTAGTGTGATTTCTTCTGATTCCACTTCCGGCTCTCTCACACTTCTCGATTTGAATGGAACCGATATCGAAATCATCGATTCCGAACTCGCAGCCGGAAAAAGTCAATTTATCCGGGTAATCGATGCTGCAGATTCGGAAATAGAAATTTCTAATACTACAATTAACTACGGGGCTGCCGAGGTGCGGTCGACCGGTATCAGACATATACAGGGTAAGCTCGTTATGCATAATACAACCGTCAGTAACGGTTCTCGCCCGGCACATATTGCTACCGCTATAGAAATAGAAAACCTAAACGCCGAGCTCTCCGGCCTCGATCTGGAAGGGAGCGCTGCGGTCGGTCTAGTACAGATCCGCAGCAAAGACAGCAGTTTGAATATTATCAACTCGAGACTACATAATAATCGCACCAGAGAGTTCTCTTACCTGTTGAGAACCTATGGGGGCAGCTGTTCCGTAAAGGACTCCGAATTAACAGCCGATGCTTCGTATGATGTGTATGGTATCGAGCTGCATAACGATTCGGTTGCTATGCTGCAAAACAGCAGTCTTGAATTGATGCCGGGCGAGAATAATACTATCGGCATCTCAGCCGAGGGCCCTGTGGTCTGCACCGTGCAAGAGAGCCGGCTAAAGGTAGGTCAGAAGTCCGGCCCAGCCGCCAACGCTGGTGCCGCCGGTGCTGTCGCAATTGCCCAAGACACCGGCTCCGCCGACATAAAACTGGTCAACAACCTGTTCAGCGGCTGGGATGTGCTCTTAAAAGCGCCGACCCGATCTGCCCGCACAGCTGAAGAACTGCAGGCCGAGATCCCGCCCTTCGACCAAAAGACCCCTCACAGAGGGAATCGGGTAGAGTAGTTAAACCGGATTTGTGAGCGCCTATCTCCGGCCAAGGTCTCGCTGTGCTCCGGGAAAAACCAGTAAGGATTTTCAAGGCTGCAGCACACGGTTTGCCCAAAAAAAAAGCTGTCCAGGAAATCTATCCTGAACAGCTCTCTGTTTTTTAATCCTGCGAGCGCGCCACTGCCTTGTCTCAGAAACTTCTGTTTACTGCCTACTGCCGTTTGAACTCACCGGTACTGGTGCGTTTCCAGAGGCCGTTTTGGGTTCCTAAATAGAATTCACCAGGAGTAGCAGCAGAGGGATATACATCAAAAACGGTTGCACTGGCTAATTCTGGATATTTTGCTGCAAAATTGTTCGCTGTGTCAGTATCCGCGGTTCCAGTAGGTGTAACTACATCATTCGTTGCATCAGTAATATTTAGCTCGTCATAGCCACCACCTTCGACACCAATTATCAAATACTCTTTTGTTTCAATTGTAACTACAGCAGTACTGCTCGTTGTTGGTTCTGGATCAATAGGGTTGCTATCAACCACAGACCAGCTACTTCCGTCAGATGAACTGTATATATAACCATCCTGTGTTATCAGATAAAGTTCGGATCCACCATAGTCTATAGATTTGTATTCTTTGCCTGAAATGCCCGTAGCTACCGACATGTCATCTAACGCTCCAGGATTTCCAGAAAAAATATCGGTAGAAGAAATTAAGTAGTGTTCAGCAGCTCCGCGTTGAGTACCATCAAACACATCGTTTTCTCTAATAAAATCAGTTGATCCATTATCAGATACATTGCTTTGATCATAAATTGTTGAAAAATCAGAATTAGAAGTTTTTATATCAGGAATCTGATTTCCTCCACCAATCTCCATAGCATAATAGCCACCATCAATATCAAATAGGTCCATGTCCTCAGACGAAGTATATAATGCGGCAGACCAGGATCCGTTCCAGCTTCTTATCACCCCAGAAATGCCATCGTAATCATAATCGAATGCATATAGCAATGTCCCATCACTTACAATACTGTAGCCATAACCAATCTGACTCCAGTTATCACCATTCTGTTCCCAAATGGTATTACCAGTTCTAGCATACACTTTACCACCGTTCGCCTCGACCACCTGATGCACGGGAAGTTCAGAAATCT
>CAZAMY010000480.1:0-2691 GCA_964485995.1 uncultured Sediminispirochaeta sp. | reverse complement strand
GGCAAGTGCTGTTACTCCGCCGTAGTTTTTTTCTACACTACTGACTTCTAATGCCGGCATATTAGTTACTTCTCTTTAAACCAATTATCGAGAATGTATTCTTCACTCACGATATCATCGAGTGCATAGTGATTCGGCATATCGCCGAACTCATTCAGCATCTCATCGAGATTCTCGTTGGTCACTACTGGCGGTATGGGCAGATACAGAGAGTTCTCATAAGTACCCTCCAGTACATCATCCTTTAGCTCATACCCTTGCAGCAAGAGCAGACCAACTTTCATGGCGCTTGCCATGCATCCCGGAGGATTGGGAACGCCAATACTATTTATGCCGGCTTCTTTCCACTGTTTCAAAAAGCCGACCCGCGCTTCCCCGGTCTGTAGTACTTCGTCCTCACGACCAGCCGAGAGGAGGGCGCGCAGAGAGCCTTCCGCCATACCGTCTTGCACCCAGATTCCATCTAGATCCGGATAGGTAGCCAGGAGGGAATTTGCCGTTTGCTGCCCCAGGGCTTGATCCCAGTCAGCGTTGGTTTCATTGAGAATTTCTATCCCGTCTTGGGCATCAAAGATATCATGATATCCCGCAACTCTGGCTTCGTTGGCCGGGTGTCCGGAGACACCGTTAATTGTGACAACTCGACCCTGGTTGTTCAGCTCATCGGCCAACCATCGAGCCGAGGTACTGGCCCATTCCCGCTGATTTATTACCACGTTGAGTGCATCCTGTGAGGTTACTTCCTGGTCGGTAGCAATCACGATTATACCGCGTTCAGTCGCCTCACGAATAACCGGATTAAATGGTGACTGGGCATTAGGGTTGATCAGAATCAGGTCTGCACCACTGTTCATAAGATTACGAACCTGATTGATCTGTCCCTGCACATCCACATTTGTACTCTGTACAATGACCTCCTTTACCAAACCGCTCTCTTTGTATGGTTCGGCCGCTTCTACAACATCATCAACCATCTGATTACGCCATTCACTTCCAACCCAGCCATTGCTTACACCAATAATGTAGCCCTCTTCATCGGCTGCTTCCTGTTGGCCGCCTGCACATACTAATCCGCTTACCGCTATCAGTAGAACAAGCGTCCATACCATCGTTTTTCGAAGTGTTAACATACTTCGTACCTCCTAAATACGTTTTGCGATCACAACAACTATCCGTTGCTGTTCCATATACTCAATACAGCAAGTCGCTTCCACGACCCTGTTGTATCGCCGGTACATAGGTTTCAAGCTCGTCTTGAACCCGCTTATCGGTCAAATCAAGGGCTATACCCTTTTCATGCGCCATATATGCAGCCATGACCAGTTTTGTCACTTCCAGACCATAATCCCAAGTAAGGAGTGCATCGCGACCTGCATGGAACGCGTTTACCATATCCCGGTTCTCATCCGTATAACCGTACAGGTCGGCTTCGTTGGGCTGTACTGCCATGAGACCGCGACTGGTAGTGGCCTTCTCTAAAGCCAGCTCACGGTCGGCAATTGCCTCAGCAGCCTCATCGCCGATAAACACCGTCAATGGCGAGTTCAGTGAGTTGAGCTCGAAGGTGTACCCCGGCCCGGTTCCGTCCATGAGAATGCGCAGTCCCTGCTTTTCAAACATCCATGAATTAGTAAATTGGGCCCGTACTTTCTGTCCGGTATCCGGGTTGCGGTACGTAATCGTGCCGGTGGCGAAATCCTCCGCCGGTACCTTGCTGTAATCTACTCCATAGGTATCCAGTAGTCTCTGCCGCCATTCGGGATGCCCCCACTTCAAAAGCGCCAGATCGGCCTGAACTGCCACCGGTTCGAGAAAATCGATTGGTTTGTCTTGCGGAGTGAGAATATAGCGCCCGACAGCGATACTGTGACACCCCATGTCGCTCAACACGCCGCCGCCCTGCCTGGTAGGATCCCAGAACCACGCCTCATGCGGGCCTCCATGCTCTTCGGCTGAGCGTGCCAAACTCATTGGCCCCATACTCTGCTGCACTTTTTCCAGCTGTTGGCGTTGTACCTGTAAAGGCCGCATATAAATTTGGTTTTCGAAATAAGCGGTTGGAACTCCGGTCTCGCGCCCCAGCTCCACGATTCTACGGGCTTCGCGCATGTTCCGGCCCAAGGGTTTCTCACAAATCAAACCTTTCAGCTCTGCGCCGGCTTTTACTGCGTCCAGAATCTCCTCCATAATCGGAATTCGTACATGGTTGGGGGCGTAGAGCGCAAGGACATCTACCTCTTTGGCCATTTCAGCAACCGAATCGAAAATCTTCGGATCACCCAAGTAGTTTTTGCGGCAATATTCGGCCAGCGCCTGTGATTTGCTTCTTTTCAATATTCCACCAACCTCAATCCCACGCAATTGTGTCATCGCCTTCGCCTGGAATCCAGAAATGAAACCTGCACCAATAAATCCTAATTTCATATTATTCCTCCACAAACTCCTGAGACATCTCGCCGGTCTGTTTATCCTTGAGAATCCGTTTAGTCCTTCCGTCCGGCATCTTCTCCTGCTTCACCAGTACTTTTCCGTCATAATCCGGTCGCATAGCACTGATACGGGTAGTACCGGTCTTGCCGCGCCAAATATCCAGGTTGATAGGTTCCCACTTTTTTGAATCCGCCGATCGATAACAGGCATCCATGATGGCATTTACCACATACCCATCATAGAAGATTTCCATCGGGGAAC
>CAZAMY010000479.1:0-2693 GCA_964485995.1 uncultured Sediminispirochaeta sp. | reverse complement strand
TGAAGTAGTGCGGCCCGTTCCGGAATGTCCGGTTACAAAGATGTTGTACCCGCGCCCCCGAATCTCGGTTCCCATCTGCAGGGCCCGCAAAGCCCGGGGCTGTACGATGAAGTCTGGGAGTTCAATGCTCTTTTGCAGTTCTTCGATTTCGTTGGTATCGATTGATATCGAAATTTGGTCGGCAGGCAATTCACGATGTTCCATTTTTACTCCGTAAACTCAACTATAGAGATGCGGCTAAGCGCTTGTCAAGCAATATATGCCTTACTATAATGGAGCCATGCAATTACGTGAAGTAGTACAGTATTTTAATTCCCTTTTGCCGCTCGAGGATGTAGCCCGGTCCGACTACTCTATGAACGGACTGCAGGTGGGAGAACTCGATGCGGAAGTCTCTAAAGCCGCTTTCGCTGTGGATGCCTGTATGGCCAGCTTTGAGCGAGCAGCCCAGAGGGGTGCGCAGCTGCTGTGTGTGCACCACGGGCTCTTCTGGGGGAAACCGCTTGCAATAACCGGCGAACACTACCGGCGGATAAAATTTCTGCTGGATCACGGTTTGGCACTGTATGCGGCCCATTTGCCGCTGGATATGGAGCCGACCCTCGGAAACAATGCCGGTCTAGCCGATCTGCTGCAGCTGCAGCAGCGTCAGCCCTTCGGCGACTACCACGGAGTGAAGATCGGGGTGAAAGGCGAACTGTCGGAGCACACAACTATCGAGGAGGTTCTGGACATGCTCGGGCTGACGCGGGAGAGTGCGTTGGGTGTGCTTCCTTTCGGTACCGATTCGATTAAGAGTGTAGGGATTATTTCAGGCGGAGCCGATAAGGAAGTCGGACAAGCCCTGGAGGAGGGGCTCGACCTCTATATAACCGGGGAGTTGAACCACCAGGTGTATCATACCTGCCTGGAGGGACGAATAAATCTCATCTCCGCCGGACATTATAATACCGAAGTGTTCGGTGTGCAGAATATGATGAAAAAAATCAGTACCGATAAAGGCCTTGCTGTGGAGTTTATCGATGTGCCGACGGGTCTTTGAGAATGGATACTGCAGTGACCTCTACTAGCAGCAGATCCGCGCTCACACCTTTCTGGCTTTCCGCGGCCATTATTATCGCTGATCAAATCAGTAAAGCACTCATTGTGGCCAACATTCCCTTGCACACAATCGGCGCCTCTTTTTTCGACGGATTTCTGCGTATTATTCATACACGAAATTTGGCAATTGCTTTCAGCCTGGGCCGCTCTCTTCCGGAAGGAACCCGCACTGTTCTTTTCATAATATTGCCCTTGATACTGCTGGTGGTGCTGATTGTGTATTTTATTAAGACTGACGAGTTTACCCGTTTACAGCGCTGGGCTGTAGCCGGCATTATCGGCGGCGGATTCGGCAATATGATTGACCGGGTTTTCCGTCCCCAAGGGGTAGTCGACTTTGTTGATGTCCGCTTCTACGGGCTGTTTGGCTTGGAGAGATGGCCGACCTTCAATGTGGCCGATTCCTCGGTTGTAGTTGCAGGAATTCTGTTAGCCGCCTCATTTATTTTTGAAAAGGGAGATTCACATGAATAAGAAGGTAAATACGCTCCTATTTGTACTCGGAGCTACTGTTTTCAATATCATAATGATGATTGTTATTTTAACGGTCGGTTTAGCTGTAATAAGTGCTTTTGCCGGTGAGAGTATCAGCTCCGGAACCGCCCAGATTCTGTTTCTGCTGTTGTTTGTAGGTTCTATTGCCGGCGCATTTTTTATCTACCATCAGGCGATCAAACTTCTCTCCAGAAAAATAGATATGGAGAAATATTTTCATCCCATTTTTACGCGATTCAAGAAGTAGCAGCAACTACATGAGTGGAATAAGGGTCCCTGCAACGGGTGGCGGGTTTAATACCCGTCCGACATGGCTCGGTTTTTATCTTTCTTATACAAGTCGTTGTACACGAAGCCGCGGTTTCTGAGAGTGTCCTTCAGTTCCTGCGGGAAGGGCATATAACGCCAGAAGATGCCGCGGACCTCCCTGTCCAGTTTCTGAGTGCCTTCACTCTCTTTGGTAATCCACAGCAGATAGTCCTGAATAAAAAACTCTTTTACATCGCCCCGCAGCTTTTGACCTTCGAACCACATGTAGTAGTTACCGGTCAGTCCCTCTTCCATCCAGTAGTGTTGAGCTTTCTCTTTGGCTACCTGCCAGCGCAAGTCGGCAATGGCCATGATTATCGCTGAACGCAGGTTCTTAGGGTACATCGGGATAGCAACCCGGCCGCGGCTGGTGGCCCGGTTATACTTTTCAAACGGCTCCCAGCAGATGCCGCGGTCGCCGTAACAGGGCACCAGTAGGATATGCGGTACTATCCGGTTGGTCTGCTGCTTGAAACTGCGGAGAAAGACACCGGGGTCGACGCGCTCTATGTCGGAGAGCTGTTTGATCACATTTTCTCGGGTGCCGAGTTCAAAGTCGAGAGCCCGGAAGTACTGTTTCATGAGAAATGGTATGTGATTACCCTGTCGACCGACACTCATCTTGGCCATCTGACGGACCGAGTTGAACTCCTGCTCGATGGTCTTGGCATCAACCTGCTGGCTGGCCCCGAGGTCATCGGCTTTGTTTTCCAGTTTTTCCAGCAGTTGATCTGCTTCTTCGAGCTGCCGGAAGAGTGAGGAGAGTTCTTTATCGATGGTAAACAGAC
>CAZAMY010000478.1:0-2696 GCA_964485995.1 uncultured Sediminispirochaeta sp. | reverse complement strand
TATAAGTACAAGGTAGCTATGGAGCAGTTTTTATACCGTGAATACAGCAGCATTTTTCAGTTTTTTAACGGCAGGATGCTGCGGGAAGGTTTAAGACTGAACGTCCTCGATCGAATGGACCGCTTTGTGGGCCGCTTCTTCGAAGATCGTCGGGCAAAGCAGTTGCTGGAATATGCAATGGTGTTCCTGGGTACTAGTCCGCAGAAAGCGCCTGCACTCTACTCCATCATGTCGCATGTAGATATTGACCTGGGTGTACACTATCCGATGGGAGGCCTGGGAGCAGTCGCCCAGAGCTTCGCCGCACTGGCCCGGGAACAGGGAGTTACTATCCGCACCAATGCGGATGTAACCGCAATACGCAGCAAGAACGGAAAGGTCACCGGAGTGGAGTTCGGCGAGGAGTATTTGAGCGCCGACACCGTGGTGTTCACAGGAGACTATCCGCACGCCGAGCTGGAACTTTTGGATTCAAAGCAGCGAAAATTCGGGGAAAGATACTGGCGCAGTCGCACGCTCTCGCCATCAATGTTTTTAATGTACATTGGTCTGGAGAGAAAATTGTCCAATTTCCGCCATCACACCCTCTATTTCGAAGAGGACTGGACCCGTCATTTCAAAACTATTTTCGAAAACCCCGATTGGCCTCTGGATCCCTGTTTTTATGTCAGCGTTATATCGAAAACAGACCCCAAAGCAGCCCCGTCCAACGGTGAGAATGTGTTTGTATTAGTGCCGGTGGCACCCGGACTCGACGACACCGACGAGCAGCGCGAAGAATACGCCGAACATGTGTTCGATCACATCACCCGCATTACCGGTGAAGATCTGCGAGTACAGCAAAAGGTCCAACGCATCTTTAGTCATCGTGATTTCAGCGCGGATTATCACGCCTACCAGGGTACTGCCCTGAGTCTGGCCCACACTCTGTTTCAGACAGCTGTGTTCAGACCGCCGCATAACAGTAAAAGGGTGGAGGGTCTCTACTATTCAGGCCATTACACCCACCCCGGTGTAGGGGTGCCGATGACGCTGATCTCATCCGAAATTGTTGCTGATGTAATAAAAGCTGAGAGCTGAGAGACAGGTACACCGGAAAGCCGCTCCTACAGCGCATCAATACAAGTCGAGGCATAGTGAAAGCACAGTTTTTGTTTGACTTTCGGATTAAATAGTAACACCATTACTACAGGAGAGTGGCCGCATGAAGAGAATCATTCTTATTCTGCTGATCTCAACCCTCATCACACCTCTTCTTATTTCACAGGAGAATCAGTACGATGCCGCCCTCATCCCGATCGAGGGCGAGATTGATCCCTTTCAGGTGGTTTTCCTGCGTCGCTCCATCGACAAAGCCCGCGATGCAGGCGCGGAAACCCTTATTTTCAGCATCAACACCTTCGGCGGACGGGTAGATTCGGCCCTGCAGATTGCAACCCTCATTGGCTCGCTCGACGAACTGAACACTGTGGCCTATATTCCGGCAGAACCGGAGAGCGTCGGGGTAAGCTGGTCGGCGGGGGCCCTTATCAGTTTTGCCAGCAACGCAATCTATATGGCCCCGGGCACCTCTATCGGTGCGGCTGCACCGGTGTTTCAAACAGCCGAAGGCATGCAGCCGGCCGGCGAAAAAACAGTCAGCGCAGTCAGGACCCAGCTGGCGGCGCTTGCGGAAAAAAACGGATATCCCACGGAAGTCGCATTGGCGATGGTCGACCAGGACATCGAACTAACCGCAGTCGATACGGATGAAGGCTACGAGTTCAAAACCCGCACTATCACTGGCTCCGATTTGCAGGAATCAGAGCAGCCAACCGTTGAGCCAGAAGGAACCGTACTCAGTCCGGCCGGCAAGCTGCTGACCCTCACCGCCGGAGAGATGCAGCAGTACGGCATTTCCAGCGGCACCGTCGCGGACATAGATGAACTGACCACCGTGCTCGAAGCTGAAACACTTATGCGTATCAGCCCCTCTTCAGCCGACAGAGTCGTTCACCTGCTCACCAGCGCAGCGGTTGCCAGTCTCCTGCTGACCGCCGGGCTGCTGGCACTCTATATGGAGATATCGAGTCCGGGTTTCGGAATTCCAGGAACAATTGCAATTACCGCTTTCGCCCTCCTGTTCCTTTCCAGTGGACTGATGGGCACCCTCAATTCCGTGGAACTGCTGTTGTTTCTGGTCGGGATAGTTCTGCTAATTGTCGAGGTATTTCTTATCCCCGGTTTCGGTGTAGCTGGAATAAGCGGCCTCATTTTCATGACTGTCGGATTAATTCTCTCGCGCCAGGAGTTTATTCTTCCGGACAACACCTGGCAGATGGAAATCTTCACCCGCAACCTCCTGCTGGTCTTCGGTACCCTGGCCGCATCCTTTCTGCTGCTGGGTATACTAATGATGTTCTTTCCGCGCATACGCCTGTTCCAGCGTCTGATTCTGAGCAACCCTCAGCCGGTAACGGCCGGCAGCGAGCCGCCGCCACAGGACTCACAAGCCATATCGACCGGAACAGAGCCGGGCAGTACCGCCTTCGTAGGCTCAGGGGCACCGAAAGTTCTGAGAATCGGCGACATCGGCACAGTGCTGACGAAACTCCGGCCGGTAGGAAAGATCAGAGTCGGGGACGATTCATATTCGGTAGTAACCGAAGGACGCTGGCTGGAACCCGGCACCCCCGTAGCGGTGGTCGAAATAGAAG
>CAZAMY010000477.1:0-2698 GCA_964485995.1 uncultured Sediminispirochaeta sp. | reverse complement strand
AGGAACTGCGATGAGTGCACAACAAGACACGAAGCAAGTTATTTTAGAAACCAAGAATATCGTAAAACAGTTCCCGCGGGTTCTGGCGAACAACGATATTAGCATCAATCTGCATAAGGGTGAGATCCTGTCGCTGCTCGGTGAAAACGGGGCCGGCAAATCGACGCTTATGAATGTGCTTTACGGACTCTACACGCCGACTTCGGGCAAGATCATTCTCAACGATCAGGAAGTCGAATTCAATTCCCCGAAAGATGCCATCGACCTCGGGTTGGGGATGGTACACCAGCACTTTATGCTGCTCGATCCCTTCACCGTGACCGAGAACATCATTCTGGGTGCTGAGCCCGGAAAATTCGGTACTATCGATTACAAGGAAGCGCGCAGAGAAGTAAAAGAAATTTCGGAAAAGTACGGTCTGAAGATAGATCCGGACGCAACCATCGAGACGTTGTCGGTCGGTTTACAGCAGCGCGTTGAGATTTTGAAGGCGCTGTATCGTAAGGCAAAAATACTCATTCTTGATGAACCTACGGCGGTGCTTACACCGCAGGAGGTTGACGAGCTGTTCGAGGTTATCCGTGAGCTGCGAAACTCTGGTGTATCGGTAATAATTATTACCCATAAGCTGGAGGAAGTAATGGCCATTTCCGACCGTGTGTATATTCTGCGCGGTGGTGAAGTGGTCGGCGAGCGAAATACTTCCGAGACCGACAAAACCGACCTGGCCAACCTGATGGTTGGACGTGAAGTTGTGCTGACGGTTGAAAAAGAGGAGAAGGAAGCCGGAAAAGAGCCAGTGTTCAGGATTGAAGACCTGCGGGTGCTGAATCAGAAGAATTATCCCTCCGTCGATGGCTTGTCGCTTGATGTTCGGCCCGGCGAGATCGTGGCTATAGCCGGGGTTGACGGGAACGGGCAGACCGAATTGGCTGAATCGCTGATGGGGCTGCTGCCGGTAGAAAGCGGGAAGGTGTATCATCTCGGTGATGATATTACCGATATGTCTACCAAAGATCGCATCGAACGCAGTATTTCGTATGTGCCTTCCGACCGTCAGCGCCACGGCCTTATTCTCTCGATGACCATCGGTGAGAACATGATGTTAGGGCACCATGACCGAAAGCCCAATGTAATTCACGGTATTCATCTCAACTACAAGTACATAAATTCACATGCGGAGGAGCTGGTTGAGGCGTACGATATCCGTACCCCGGATGTGCAGAATCCAGTGCAGAAACTCTCCGGAGGAAATCAGCAGAAGGTTATTCTGGCAAGAGAGTTCTCCCGCGAACCTACTTTTCTGCTGGTTACCCAGCCTACCCGCGGTTTGGATGTCGGTGCAATCGAATATATTCATAAACAGATACTGGCTATGAGGGAAAACAATGTAGGTATCCTGCTGATTTCCCTCGAGCTTGAGGAGGTTTTCGCGCTGGCCGATCGCATCAAGGTGTTGTACGAGGGGAAAATTGTGAAGGATTTTGATCCGAAGAAGACCAACCACAAAGAAGTCGGTTATTACATGACAGGTGGGAAGGAGTAGCTGAGTATGGAAAATAATAAGCTGAGACCTGTCGTATTTATCTTATCAATTCTGCTTCTGATTACCGGAACTGTTCTTTATATGGGAACCTATTTCAGCGGTCTCCTTTTCATTCTGGCCGCGGCAGGCGTGTTTCTGTTTTACAAATTTATTGAATCCGGCAAGCAGGCGCTGATCGATCTAATTAAAGCGGGTGCCCGAACCCTGATGGTTCCGGTGTTTGGAATTTTGATCGCGATTGTGCTCGGTGCAATTGTCATGCTGGCCAGCAACTACGATCCGATTGAATCATACCGCGCTCTGTTTTACGGCGCATTCGTTCGTAACTGGCATGTATCGGTTCTGAACGCCGCACCTTTGATGTTCACCGGACTATCGGTTGCCCTGGCTTTTCATGCGGGACTGTTCAATATCGGTGCTGAAGGCCAGTACTATATCGGTGCCATGGCGGCTACCTTTCTAGGGTTGTCTCTGAACCTGCCGCCGGTACTGTCGCTGGTATTGATTTTTATCCTGTCAGGTATGCTGGCTTCGGCCTGGAATATTGTTCCGGCAGTACTGAAGGTTCGTACCGGTGCCCACGAAGTTATTACTACTATGATGCTGGCGCATACAGCTCGATATCTATCACCAATCTTCATACGAGCCCACGGCGGAGATCCGGCCACCAGTGATCATGCCTATGTAACCGATCAGTTGCCCGAATCAAACTGGCTGCCGCGATTCAATTCGTTTTTGCCGGATGCAAATTACCGTCTGCATATAGGCATCCTGGTTGGTATCGTGATGGCTCTGCTGGTTTATTATCTGCTGTATCACACGAGAATCGGATTCGAAATCCGTGCAGTCGGCGAAAACAAGGATGCTGCCAGGGCACAGGGTATTTCGGTCGGAAGAGCTATTATGATGGCGCTGCTGTTCGCCGGATTCCTGGCTGGACTGGCTGGTGTGAACCAGGTGGTCGGGCTTGATCACAAGCTCTACGAAAACCTCAGTGCCGGTTACGGATGGAACGGTATTTCCGTTGCACTGCTAGCCGGCAGTCATCCGATCGGGGTGATCTTTACGGCGCTCCTGTGGGGTGCTCTGGATGCGGGCGGACAGTATATGGCCCGTGTTACCGATACCTCGAACTCGATTGTAGAAATCATC
>CAZAMY010000476.1:0-2701 GCA_964485995.1 uncultured Sediminispirochaeta sp. | reverse complement strand
GAAATCTTAACCGCAGAAACTAAGCAGCAGGTGCTTGATAAACTGGGCCTGTAGTCGCCCGGTACGGATGGCGAGGTTATATAAACTACGGATATATGTAGCGGGGCAGGCGGGTAACCACAGATGGGCGCGGATGGAAGAATAATTATTAAAATTTTGAAGGGAGGCGGCTGTAGATAGCGGTTCCGCTCGGCCCGATATCAGTGTTCATCTGTGAAAATCCGCGGTTAAAATTATCTTCTTTTATCCGTGAATATCCGTAGTTAATTTATTATCTTATTTCACTCCTGCTGAAAGGTCTGTTCCAGGTCATTTAAAATCGGGTCTCCGTTCTCAATCATGAACACATTCAAATTGTCCATGGCCCGGGTCAGGCCGACAAAGATCAAGTTTCGCAACAGTTTCTCGGTCTCTTCGTGGTTGTAGTAGCGGCGGCGGTGGAGGTAGGGCAGGTACAGCATGACTACTGGAAAGTCGAGGCCCTTGCTCGAGTGTAGGGTGCTAATACGCACCTTGCCGCTGGACTTGAACGAAAACTCGTCGGTGCGGATGTCCTCGGTGCTGATGCCCGCCGAGGTCAGTGCGGACTCCACTACCGCCAGTTCTTTGCGGCGCGGGACTAATATGCACAGGTTCTCCGGGTCGTAGCACATCTCCTCGATAAACAGGGTAGTTTTCTTGGTCAGGTGGACCAGCAGCTCCTGTTCCGCTGTGCCGGTATAGAGCTCCGGCGCAGGGCCTTCCCGAAATACCGCGGCAATACTCGGCTCGCCGTCGGTGGCCTGGTTGCTTCTACTGCTGCCGCTGCTGTTGCGGAAGCGCGCGGCCAGTTCGTGGATCTGGCGGGTGTTGCGAAAGTTAGTGTGCAGCACCTTGGTGGCCCCGCGCAGGTCGATGCCGCTGCGAAAGAATGGCTGGTAGTACACGTACAGGCTCTGTCCCATGTCGCCAGCCATGATCATCGGCCCCTTGGTCAGCTTGCGTAGGGCCTTCAGGGCAATGGGCGTGAGGTCCTGGACTTCGTCCAGGAACAGATAGCGGATGTTCGCGGCTTCCGCCGGCTGCCCGGCCTGTGGCTTGGCTGCGGTGTCAGGGTCTAACCCGTCTGTTGCGGAGTTGTCTGGTATGGTAGCGCTCTCTGAGTCTCCGGGCTGCGGAGCGAACTCTGCCTGTGACCCGGCATCGGCATTGCGGGACTGCTTTACGGCCTGCTCCTGTGCTTCCAGCCGGCGCAGCAGCACCAGGCGGCCGTAGTTCTTGGTGTAGATGTGCCGGCGGCGCATTTCCAGGGCCGCTTCAACGGCGATGGTCCAGACTTCTGCGCGCTGGGCTTCGCTCAGGCGGCGGCGCATGCCCTTGCGGGAGACAGTGGCTTTTACGTATTCGGTCTGGTTCAGTCCCAGGGCGAATATAAACTCCTCAATTTCGGCGTTCAGCTCCTCCGGGCTGATAAAGGCGGGGTGCTGGCGGTTTTCAAAGTAGCTCTGCAGAAAACTGAAATCGTACTGCAGGTCGGGGACGAACTGCTTAAGCTGCGAGTAGAAGATGCTGTCGATGGTGTCGATCACATCAATAGGCACTTTCATGTTCCGCAGCTCGGTGATGTAGCGGTTGTACTTGGCCAGGGTGCGGGTGAAGGTAACCAGTACGGCCTGTTCGCCGGGGGCAAACTGCAGTTCGTTCTGCATGGCTGCCCGCCGCAGGCTCTCCAGCAGCACCAGTGACTTGCCGGTGCCCGCTCCGCCGCGGATAAGAAAGTGGCCTTTCAGTTTGACGGCCTGTACCGCCTCCTCCTGTTCGGGGGTCAGGCGGCTGATGGTATGCTCGTAGTCCATTCTGGTGCGGGTGTAGATGGACAGGCGGCCCAGGTAGCGCAGGTAGGTCTCCAGCTTGTCGTATTTTTCCAGCTTTCCCAGCAGACTGTTGCGTTCTTCTAACAGCTGATGCCGCTCGCTGCGCAGGGCATCTAGCTTTTCGTCGCGGTGGGCCGAGACTTTTTCCTTCTGCTTTATCTGCTCGGCGGATTCGGCCAGGCGGCGCCGGGTGGTCTGCAGCTGCTCCTTGAGCAGGTCGTAGTGCTGTTTCTGCTCCAGCAGCGACTTGTTTTCAAGGCGCAGTTTCTCCAGCTCTGCCTGCATGTGCCGGATGACCCGGCTTTTCTCCAGGGGAGAGCTGCGCTCGTTCCACAGGTCCAAGTGCTGCTGCAGGTTACCGAGGGTTGGAACTTTGTCGATTCCCACCAGCCGGCAGAATGTGAGAAACAGATGGGTGGCGGCGTTGGCTTCTTCGATGTCCATTTGCTCGAAGGCGTGGCGCACTTTGTTGGTGTAGGAGTGCTGCTTGCCGAGCCTTCCCAAACAGTTGAGCCCGTCGATAAACTCTTCGCCGTGTTCCTGCAGCAGCTCTTCGCGATACTGCCAGGTGAGTTCCGGAAAGCTGGGCTCTTCGCCGTAGTTCTTTTCGTAGCGCAGGAAATATTCAACAAAGGAGTGCAGGGCCAGGATGTAAAAGCCTTCGTCGGTACCCATTAGCCTTGAAAGCCGGTCAATCTGCTGCTCGAGTTCTACTTTCATTATGAGTTCATGATATGCTAAAACCCGGCTGCCGTAAACTTATTTTAGTTCAGCCGCCGCGGACCGCCGGCATGGATGGGGAGGTTATATAAACTACGGATATATTGGGCAGGGAAGGCGGGTCACAC